>CALRWU020000495.1:0-3001 GCA_943371945.1 Azorhizobium sp. AG788 | reverse complement strand
CGCACCGAGGTCCGCGCCGCCGAATATGAACTCGACCTCGACCTGGTAACCACGCCCGCCTTGCCCTTGGGGGAGGCCCTGTCTGCCTACGGAGTTTTCTGAACCATGACGCTTGAGGAATTTCTTGCCCAGACCCAATCCGACGTCCGGGGCCAGGTGAGCGATCGCATGGTGGCCGGCAGCTATGTCACCGCCGACGCCGCCTTCACCGAGATCGTTATGGCCCATATGGCTGAGATCGGCATGACGTTCGATCCGCGGGTACTGCATGTCGAGCGCAGAGTCGGCGCCGCCACGCTCCGCCTGAGCGGTTTCGCGGTCTCCGACGACGCAGATCAGATCGACCTTTTCGTCAGCATCTACGGCGGTCTTGATACGGTGGAGCCAATCCCTGACGCAGAGATCAAGTCTGCCGCGGAGCAGTGCCTGCGTTTCCTCGCAAAAGCTGTCGAGGGGCGTCTGACGACGGCTATCGATCCCTCGGACGATGCTTACGAGTTCATTCTCACCATTCAGGATTGTTATCCGGAGCTTGAGCAGATCAGGGTCTATGTCATCACGGACCGTCAGGCGAAGTCGAAGAGCTTCAAGCCGAGGGACGTCTCCGGCAAATCCGTGCGCCTTGAGGTCATGGATATCGAGCGGCTGTACCGGCACTGGGCGGAGGGCAAGCCGCGGGACGAGCTCGTGGTCAATTTCGAGGAGGTCTGCGGCGCGCCGCTGCCTTGTGTCTATGTACCCGGCGAAAATGATGACTATGACTATGCGCTCACCGCCATCCCCGGCGCAGCACTGCGGCTGATCTATGAACGATACGGGGCCCGGCTGCTGGAGGCCAATGTCCGCTCCTTCCTCAGCCAGACCGGCAAGGTCAACAAGGGAATACGGGACACGCTGCGAGATGCGCCCGAGCGTTTCATGGCCTATAACAACGGCATCGTTCTCGTCGCTGACAGCGCCGCGTTGGCCCGAACCGCCGATGGATCTGCGGGCATCGCCTCGCTGACAGGGATGCAAATCGTCAACGGCGGTCAGACGACCGCGTCGATCTATTTCACGGAGCGCAAGGAGCGACATATCGATCTGTCGCGCGTGCGCGTGCCAGCCAAGATCATCGTCATGCGGGCCCACGACCCGGAGGCGGAAGAAGCCCTGATCAGCGATATCAGCCGCTTCGCCAACACCCAGAACGTCGTCAAGATCTCCGACCTGTCGGCCAACAAGCCCTTCCATGTCGAACTCGAGAAGCTGGCGCTGTCGACCTATCTGCCCGACGGCGTGGGACGCTGGTTCTACGAGCGGGCGGCTGGGAGCTACAATGTCATGCTGGCCCGGGACGGGGCTACGCCCGCGCGTCTTAAAGCCCTCAAGGAGGCGATCCCGCCGGGGCGGAAAATCATCAAAACGGACCTGGCCAAATACGTGAACGCCTGGGCGGCGAAGCCGCACCTTGTGTCCCTCGGTTCGCAAAAGAATTTCGAGCGGTTCATGGCGGACCTCGCGGCGGGCCCGGCACCGCCGCTCGACGCCCCCGCGTACAAGCGCCTCATCGCCCAGGTGATCCTGTTCAAGGGGATCCAGAAGGCCGTCAAGGCTGGAGGCTACCAGTCGTTCCAGGCCAATATCACTGCCTACACGGTCGCGGTTTTGTCGCGCCGGCTCGCCGATAGACTCTCGCTCGACACCATCTGGCAGCGGCAGTCACTCTCCCCCCAACTCCAGCAATACGCGGGTGAGATAGCGCGTGCCGTTGACGAGGCCCTTCGGGATTCGGCGGGCGCGCGGATGGTCTCGGAATGGGCCAAGAAGGAGGACTGCTGGATCGATGTGCGTGGCCGCGCCTTCCCTGCGCCAGCGGCGCCAATACCTGAGCTCGCGTGATCTTGGCGACCGCAGGCTACAACACGCCCCATGGTCCAGGTGGCGCTCTGGCGGGCTCATTCACCCACGTCGTCTTCAAGCGCCTTACTGCAGTCGAGGCTGACGCGACGCGGTCGAACCAGCACGAATTCAACGCCTCGGCGGCTTTGCGTGAGATGTTCCGTCTCGAGCAGCCACAGCGCATGGAGACCGACTTCGTCTGGATGCCGGACGATGGCGCTTTCGTAACAGAAAAGGGCGTTCTGACCTGGTATGACGCCCGTGCGCGACACCCGACCCGCTCTGAGTACCGACTGTACTATCCTGACAATGCTGTGGTCGCCTTGGCTTCGGCCGGGGACATGCTTCTCATCGGCAAACGCCCGAACGGTCGCATTCTACTGCTGTTGGCGCCCGGCAGTGGCGTGGCTGCCGAACGGATCGCATGGCTCTTTGGAATAGAAGTCTTGCCGGGGTCAGGCTTCGCTGCACTCTCGATCGATCCCGGGAAAGATCGCGCGCTGGCGGTAGAGCTTGCGATAGGGGCCTTTGTGCCGCGGTCGGGTGACGGATGGGAGAGTGAGGAGGCGATGGCAGCCGCGCCGGATGACGGTGGTTTGCGCGAAGGTGTCCGCGCTGACCAAGCCGGCGTCAACGAGGTGGAGCGCGGCTACGAGCCGGAATGGCTGCTGTCGTCGGACGAGACTTTTGTTCAAACCGTTCACGGCGTCCTCAGACCTTGGGAAGAGCCGGCCAAGCCGTCGCGCCGTCGATGAATGCCCATTTGGTGGGGGGTGCCACAGATGGAGTGGATGGGCCTTAATTGGGAGGCCGTTGGGCGGGGCTCGCTCAAGTGATGGTATCGGGAAGAAAGGGAGAGGGGTCTTTGACCTCAGCTGACCATCGCAGCATTCACCGCGCATAGCGCGCTGCCGCCCAACCCAGCGTATCCGCTCCTGACTCATCTCGCCCGTTCCAAACGTCTGCTTCCCTGAATCGGATGCCAACGTCCGGTTGTTGGCCGAACCCAAAGGGGAGAGCGTGCAGCGCCAACCGCGAAACGTCTAGGGCAGGGGGGGGGGGTATCGAAATCCTGCCTTGGCTGACCCCACCCACCCGGCGCCCCCCAGTTTCTGGAGAT
>CALRWU020000494.1:0-3009 GCA_943371945.1 Azorhizobium sp. AG788 | reverse complement strand
ACCCTCAGCTACCTCACCTCCGGCCTTGGCTGGCGCGCCGACTATGTGGCGCTGTTCGATGACGCCGCCGGCAAGATCGACGTGCAGGGCTGGGTGACGCTCACCAACTCCAGCGGCACGACCTACGACAACGCAGCCACCACGCTCGTCGCCGGAACGCCCAACCGCGCCGGCCAGTACAACGGCCCGCAATACGGCCGCCAGAACCGCCCGCAACTCGCACAGGCCGGAACGGAAACCGGCGACCGCGAACGCCTCGGCGATTTCTATCTCTATCCGCTGGCCGAACGCACCACGATCGCCAACCAGCAGACCAAGCAGGTCAGCTTCCTCGACGTGCACGGAGTGCCCGCCGCGCACGGCTATGAATTCCGCAACTACTGGCTCGGCACACAGGAAGAAGCGCAGAGCGCGAAGACCGTCTACCGCTTCTCGACAGGCTCGGAGAAAGGCCTCGGCGACCAGCTGCCCGCTGGCGTGCTCCGCTTCTACATGCGCGACCGCAAAGGCGACCCGCAATTCATCGGCGAGAGCGAGATTGATCACACGCCGATGGGCTCGACCCTGTCGGTGTCCACCGGCGACGCCTTCGACGTGAAGGTAAAGCCCGTCGTTGAAAAGCGTGAGAAAGCCGGTCCGCGCCGCTGGAAAACCTCCATGCGCTACACCCTCTCCAACGCCAGCCCGAAATCAGTCAACGTCGTGCTGCAACAGGACGGTCTCTGGGGCGACACCAAGATCTCCAGCGAAAGCCTGAAGAGCACCCGTCCCAACGCCGACATGGCGGAATGGTCGGTCACTGTCCCCGCCAACGGCTCGATCGACGTCACGGCTGTCTTCGACAGCGCCTACTGAGGGCAAGCGCATGCGCCCGGCGTTCAGCTGGCTCATCCTTGCCGGACTCTTCGGGGTCTCCGGCCTCGGCGCGGCCCCTGCCGCGCTGGCGCAGGACGTGCTGGCATCGCCCCCAGTGGACGTGTCCGTGACTGTCTATCGCGATCCCGATCGCAACGAAGGCGGCTTCGATCTCGACAACCTGAACGGTTTCGCCCTCATCACTGAAACCCGCCGCGTGAAGATCGCTCCGGGCCAGCACCGCCTCCGCTTCGAGGGCGTGGCCGACGGTATCGAACCCGCCTCCGCCATCGTCACCGGCCTGCCTTCCGGCGTCATCGAGAAAAACCGCGACGCAGCCTTGCTCAACCCCTCCGCTCTGATCGACGCAGCAGAAGCCCAGCAGGGCCGCGTCATCCTTGCGCGAACCGATGAGGCGACGGGCAAGGTCACGCGGGTTGAAGGCAGGATCCGCTCGCAGGCCGCAAACGGTGTCGTCTTTGAAACGCCTGATGGCGTCGAGGCCCTGCGCTGCTCCGGCATGCCGGAAACCTTCAGCTTCGCCTCAACCGGCACGGGCCTCTCCGCCCAGCCCACGCTTTCCGTCCTGACCCGCACCGACAAGACGATCGAGGCCGTGGTGCAGATCTCCTATCTCGCGCGCGGATTCGACTGGGCTGCCGACTACACGGCAAGCATGGCTGCTAGCCCCGGCAAGATGGATCTTGGCGCGTGGATCACGCTAGCCAATGGCAATGGCATGTCGTTCCCCAACGCGCGCGTCCAGATCGTCGCCGGCCGTCTCAACCGCGAAAGCGGCGAGATCGAGCCGATCAGCCTTGGCCAGCCCTTGCTCGCCCAGTGCTGGCCCCAGGGCTCGACAAGCGACACCCCCGATCAGACCTACATCGAACGCGCCTTCCCGCTGGGCTTTAGTCCTGAACGCTTCCGTCGCTACGCAGAGGCAAGGCCCGCGCCTACAGCCGCAATGAAGGCGGGGGCCGCAAACGAGGACCGGGACATCATCGTCACCGGAAGCAGACTGGCAGAACAGGAAGACCTCGGAGACCTGAAGCTTTACCGCGTGCCCGATCGCACCACGATCTCAAGCCGTCAGTCGAAACAGGTTCGCATGATCGACGCCAAGGCTGTACCTGTGGCAAAAATCTACGAAGCCCGCCTGTACGCTGACAGCGACAGCGACTTCGAGCCGCTCGACCTCATCCTCCGCACGAAGAACGACAAGAAGAACGAACTCGGCATACCGCTGCCCTCTGGCCGCGTCATGGTGTTCGAGCGGGCCGGAAGCGGCGCGGCGGCCCAGCGCCTTCTCGCCGGCGAAACCACGCTGCGCGATCTTGCCATCGACGAGGAAACCGAACTCCGCCTCACGGGCGGCCCGGACATCCAGGCGCGGCAGGTCAATGAAAGCATCGACATCACGCGAACCCGCCCCGCCCTCCGCCCGATCCCCGGCGTGCGCGTGTCGGGCCGCACGGTCAGCGCGGTGAACCGGATCGAACTCAGCAACGCCCGCCCCTATCCCGTGCAGGCCGAGGTTCGCATCGATCTCGATGATGGCCAGGAAATCGCGAGGTCGGACGTGACGCCCGGCAAGAAGAATGGCCAGCCGATCTTCAAGATCACTATCCCGGCCAACGACACGCTGAACATCCGCTACCAGACAGTGCAGTCCAACTGATGCGTACCGTACACCTGCTTGGCCTCTTCAGCGCCGCCCTGGCCACCTTCGTCACGGTGCCCGCCGCTCTCGCGCAGGACGTGGCCGCGAGCCCGCCGGCAGATCTGTCGGTCACGGTCTATCGCGACCCGTATCGCCGCGCGGGCGGCTTCAATCTCAACAACCTCAACGGCTTTGCGCTCATCACCGAAACCCGTCGGGTCACCATCCCCGCTGGCGAGCACCGCCTGCGTTTTGAAGGCGTGGCGGATGGGATCGAACCTGCCTCGGCCATCGTGACGGGCCTGCCGTCGGGCGTCATCGAGAAGAACCGCGACGCCGCCCTGCTCAGCCCCTCGGCGCTGGTCGACGCTGCCGCCGACCGCGATGGCCGCGTGATGCTCGCCCGCACCGATCCCGCCACCGGCAAGACGACGCGGGTTGACGGCAAGGTCAGGTCGGGCGCCGGGGGCGGCGTCGTGTTCGAGACACCC
>CALRWU020000493.1:0-3042 GCA_943371945.1 Azorhizobium sp. AG788 | reverse complement strand
CACCGATGTCCACTTCGGCGATGCGGATCCCGGCCGTCTCGACGCAGCGCTCGAGGCCATTGAGGCGCTAAAGCCAGACTGTGTCGCCCTAACGGGAGATCTCACGCAGGCGGCGCGCAAGCGCGAATTCCTCCAGGCGGGCGAATGGCTCAGGAAGATCAAGCCGCCGATCGTCGCCGCGCCCGGCAATCACGACACCCCGGTCTATAACCTGCCCGCCCGAATCCTCGATCCGTTCGGACGCTACGCAGATCTCGGTCTCGGTGATTTCTGGACAGGCCGGGAAGGTCTTGCCGCCGTCGCCTCGGTCAACACCGCCCGCGGCCTGCAACTCCGGAAAGACTGGTCGCAAGGCGCGTTTGACCTCGAACACGTCTCCACCGCCCAGACGCGCCTGCACGCCTCCGCGCCTGCGGGGTGGCGCTTCCTTGTCTGCCACCACCCCCCATTTACGCCAACGGAAGCCCTGGTCGAATCCAGCACGCGGCGTTCCGCCAAGGCGATGAAAATCCTGTCGCCGCCGTCCCGCACAATCGTCCTCTGCGGCCATGTCCATGGCTTTTTCCTCATGGAAGACCCCTCCACCGGCGTCCGCATCGTCGCCGCCCCCTCCCTCGCCTCCTCCCGCGAACGCGGCGCCGGCGCTGGCTTCGTGATGATCGACGTGACGCCGGAAACGCTCGCCATCCAGCGCTGGCGGCACGAGGGCTCGGCCTTCGTCCCCGATGCGACAATCGCGAGCATTGCCGCCGTCTAGCCCCGCTTCACATCCCGGCCGCGCCGTGCGACCCCTCGCGGCCATGGATTTCGTCAAACCTACAATCTTCGCTATCCCCTTCTTCATCCTCACCGTCGCACTCGAATGGTGGGCGGTGAAATCAGGCCGTGCAAACGGCCGCTACGAGACGAAGGACGCCATCACCTCACTCGTCATGGGCATGGGCAGCGCGGTCGTAGACACGCTGCTGGCCTCGGTCGGCCTGTGGATGCTGATGCTCTTCTGGCCCTACCGCCTGCTTGAAGTTCCCGTAACCTGGTGGAGCTTCATCCTCGTCTTTGTAGCGTACGACCTGATCTACTACTGGAAGCACCGTTTCGCGCATGTCGTGCGCTGGTGGTGGATCGAGCATCACACCCACCATTCCTCGCAGCACTACAACCTCACCACCGCGCTGCGCCAACCGTGGTTCGGCCCGCTCACCGGCCTCGTCATCATTGCGGCGCCGCTGGTGCTGTTGGGCTTCCATCCGGCCTTCATCGCATTCTCGGCGGGCATCAACCTCGTCTACCAGTACTGGATCCACACCGAAGCCGTCGGCCGCATGCCGGGCTGGTTCGAGGCCGTGATGAACACGCCGAGCCATCACCGCGTCCACCACGCCACCAACCCGCGCTATCTCGACGCGAATTACGCTGGCGTCTTCATCATCTGGGACAGGATGTTCGGCTCCTTCGTTCCGGAACTGGATACCGACAAACCCGTCTACGGCACGGTGAAGCTGCTGGAGACACATAACCCCGTCGTCGTTGCGTATGGCCAGCTGGGCGCACTGCTGCAGGACTGCTGGAACGATGGCCCGCGTCCCTGGCGCTGGGTCGGCCGTTTCGTCAACAAGCCCGGCTGGTCGCCTGACGGACAGCACACGCGCTCGCCAGAGCTGAAGGCCGCCTATCTTGCCCTGCACCCCGAACAGGCCGGCACACCCGGCCTCCCGCGCAGGCTTCTGAAATCGCAAGCGACGCGTCCGGCGCGCGTCCCCGCTGAATAACTAGAGCCGGATCGCCTGAGGTGGAATCGCCATCGGCGTTCCAGCGAAGGCGTGAATCCGACTCTTAACAAGGAATCCGGAGCGCTGGAGCGGGTTTCGATGTTTCCAGCGAGACTGACTGCGCTCTAGGGCTTTACGCAGGCCTTGTCGGCGGCTGCCATCACGTCCAACAGCGTTTCGGGATCGCTACCCGGCTGGCGCTTGGCCACCTGCGCAAACACCTCAGGCGACAACTTCGCCTGCAACTCCTTCGTAGTGCAGTCGCAGTAGGACGCAGCCCCGCCATTGGCGGTGCAGATGTCGTGCACCGCCTTGGCGTCGCCCGTCAGCGCACTACCGCCGCATCCGGCGAGGCTCAGAAGTCCGGCAACAAGCAGAATCCGCATCACGATGCCTTCGTCCGTTCGATCCATTGCTTTACCCGCGTCTCCAGGATCGGCAGCGGCAACGCGCCTCCGCCCAACACAGTGTCGTGGAAGCCCGCCATCGTGAACTTGTCGCCAAGTTCCTTCTGCGCCAGCGAACGCAGCTCCTGGATTTTGATCATGCCGATCTTGTAGGACGTCGCCTGCCCCGGCCACACGAAGTAGCGGCGGATCTCAGCGCGGATGGCCGCCTCCGGCGTCGGGCTGTTGTCCATGAAGTATTTGACGGCCTGCTCTTCGCCCCAACCTTTGGAGTGGATGCCGGTGTCGACGACCAGCCGCACCGCACGCCACATCTCGTTGTTGAGACGGCCCATGTCCGAATAGGGGTCGGTATAGAAGCCCATCTCCTTCGACAGCAGCTCGGTATAGAGCGCCCATCCCTCTGCGTAGGCGGTGAAACCTGCCTGCGTGCGGAAGATCGGAATGCCGGTCAGCTCCTGCGCGATCGAGATCTGCATGTGATGGCCCGGCAGGCCCTCATGATAGGTAGTGCTCTCAAGGTCCCACAGCGGCATCGCCGTCATGTCCGACAGGTGTGCGTAGTAGATGCCCGGACGCGAGCCATCCGGCGTTCCCGGATAGTAGTGCTGCACGCCGCCCTTCTCTTCGCGGAACGCCTCGACACGCTTCACGATCAGCGGCGCCTTCGGCAGGCGTCCGAAATACTCGGGCAGCTTGGCGCGCATGCCGTCGAGATAATCTTCCGCCCGTTTGAGATACCGCGCGCGGCCTGCATCCGTATCGGGATCGTAGAACTGCTTGTCCTCGCGCATGTATTTGAACATCGCCGGCAGGTCGCCCTTGAAGCCGACCTTCTCGCGGATCGCTTCCATCTCGCTGCGCAC
>CALRWU020000492.1:0-3043 GCA_943371945.1 Azorhizobium sp. AG788 | reverse complement strand
ATCCAGACCGATGCGGCCATCAACAAGGGCAACTCGGGTGGTCCGCTGTTCAACCTGCGCGGCGAAGTCGTCGGCATCAACACCGCGATCATTTCACCCGGCGAAGCTGGCGGCTCGGTCGGCGTCGGCTTCTCGGTTCCGGCCAACTTCGCGAAGGTCGTGATCCAGCAGCTGCGCGAATTCGGCGCGACGCGCCGCGGCACGATGGGCCTCACCGCGCGCTCGGTCGACCAGACCACCGCCGAAGCCTACGGCCTCAAGACGGCGCAAGGCGCCATCGTCACGTCCGTCACCAAGGGCGGCGCGGCTGAAGCGGCTGGCCTCAAGCAAGGCGACCTGATCACCACGCTCAACAACCAGCAGATCAAGGAAAGCCGCGACCTCTTCCGCATCATGGGCGTGACGCAGGTCGGCGCCCAGGTCTCGGTCCGCTATCTCCGCAATGGCCAGCAGGGCACGGCCACCGTGAAGCTGACGGCTGCGTCCAAGGCGGCCGCTGCGAAGCCGGAAGACAAGGACGTTGCGACAGCGCTCAGCAACATTCTCGGCATCAAGTTCAAGGTGATCGAGGATGGCGATCGCCGCCGCCGCAGCATCCCGAACTCTGTGCGTGGCGTGCTGGTCGAAAGCATCGAGACGGGCTCCGACGCCCTCGGCAAGATCCCGCTCGGCGCGGTCGTCACCGAGGTCAACTTCCAGCCGGTATCCTCGCCCGAACAAGCCATCGCCGCCGCTGAAGCCGCGAAGGCCGCCGGCAAGCCGGTCCTCCTGCAGCTCTGGGGCGAAGACGAAGTCAGCTACGTCGCCGTGCGGGCTCGGTAAGGGCGACGTTTTACAGATGGCAGTCGGCGGCACGTCCGGGGTCGAGACAGGATGCTGATCGTCCGCCGGGCGCCGGCATCCGCCCACCTTCGGCCGGTAGTCAGCAGCTTCACCGAGCGCAAGGGCCATTTCCGCGAGATGTCGCGGATGCGGCCTCTGCCGGCCAGACCGGAGCAGATTCTCGAAATCTACTTGGCCGAGTGCTATCGGGTGAAGCGGTCGGATGCGGGGTTCGGTCTCAGTCCCGACGCGGCGGTCGTCGGACCAATGACAGAGCCTCGCGTTGAACTCGGTTTCGTTGGCGAGATCGAGACGTTCACCATCCACTTTCGGCCCACCGGCCTGTCGCGCCTGTTCGGTGTTCCGATGGACACGCTGGCGAATGACGCCGGCGCGGTGTCCGATGTTTTGGGCGAGCAGGGTCGGAAGCTGGTGGACAACGTGCGCAGGGCGCCCTCCTTCGCGCAGAGGGTCGAGATCGCCGAGGCCTGGACGCGTCAGCTGCTTGCGGATGCTCGCGCCGCCAACGCCGTCGATCATGTTGCGTCCCTGCTTGCTGCCGAGCATGGACACCATGATGTCCGGGCGCTGGCGCGGCGGGCAGATCTGAGCTCGCGACAGCTCCAGCGCAGGTTCGTGGATCAGGTCGGAGTGGCGCCCAAGCTGTATGCAAGGCTGTGTCGTATCGCCGGCGTCATCCAGGCGCGAAACGCTGCGCCTTCGCGTACAATGACCGACCTGGCCTACGACTTCGGGTATGCGGATCAGGCGCACCTTACGCGGGAGTTTCGTACACTCTCGGGGCGTAACCCCGTTGATTTTTTCCGGGCTGCCGCTGCAGTTCCTGAAACCGAAACTTCGCCCGGTGTCCGATTTGTTCAAGCTCGCCAGTTGGCGAGGCGCTAACCCGGGCTGATCCAGCTTCGGGAGATTGTCATGAACCGCCGAACCATCCTGACGCTTCTCGGCATAGGAGCCGCCGCTATGGTCACCACCAGCCCCGCCCACGCCGAGACGCCTGGAGACGCCGACGTTTCGGCGATACGCGCCCTCATCAAGGCTTACGAAACCTGCTGGAATACAAGCGATCTCGACGCCATGGGCCAGCTCTACCGGCAGGACATTCACTGGGTGAATGTGAAGGGCATGCACTGGCGTGGCTTCGAAGAGGTTGATCGCGCCCACCGCGTCTTTTTCGATGTGATGTTTCGCGGAACGCGGCAGGACCTGGAAGAAATCGAGAGCATCACATTGACGGCTCCGGGTGTTGCGATTGCCGTCGTGCGATGGCTTCACGGCGCGTACACGACGCCATCCGGCAACCAGGTGCCCCCCCAGAATACCCGCATGACGCTTGTGCTTGCCAAGGGTGAGGGCGGTTGGAAGATCGTCCAGGGCTGCAATATCGAGCTCGATGCCCAAGCCGCGCGCTTCGACCCCATCCGCGGCCAAAAGCCAGGCTGAGCGCCAGCCTATCGCTTCAGTCGGCGATCTCTTCGACACCATAGCCCTGGAAGAACAGCGCCGCCCGCAGATCGGTATGCTGAATGCGCGCGTGCGTCTCCGCAGCCACGATGGGCTTGGCCTTGTAGGCGATGCCCAGACCCGCTGCGCGGATCATGTCGAGATCATTTGCGCCATCGCCCATCGCGAGCGCATCGTCCGCCGAGCCGCCGAACGCTGCCGTCTCCTCGAGCAGGGCAGTCAGCTTCGCCTCACGCCCGAGGATCGGCATGCCGACCTGACCCGTCAGCGCTGCGCCATCATCGATCAGCGTGTTGGCGCGATCTGCGTCGAACCCGGCCATCTGCGCCACGCGCGAGGTGAAATAGCGGAACCCACCCGACACCAGCACGCACCGCGCGCCATGCGCCTTCATCGTCGCGACCAGTTCGCGCGCGCCGGGATTAAGCCGCACCCGCTCGCGATGGCACGCTTCAAGCGCCGAAAGATTCAGGCCCTTCAGCATCGCAACGCGCTGGGTGAGGGCCCCCGCGAAATCGAGCTCGCCCCGCATGGCTCGCTCGGTAATCGCTGACACCTCGGCTTTCAGTCCCGCAAAGTCCGCCAGCTCATCGAGGCATTCCTGACCGATAATGGTCGAATCCATGTCGGAGATCAGCAACCGCTTGCGCCGGTTCCCTGCCGGCGTGATGGCCCAGTCAGCGCCAATCGACGCCGCTTCGGCATCAAGCCAGCGCACCAGATCCGCGCCGCCTGC
>CALRWU020000491.1:0-3045 GCA_943371945.1 Azorhizobium sp. AG788 | reverse complement strand
CGAGTCGGTGCTGAAACCCTTGTGGGCCGCCTACCACACCGTCACCAAGGCCCGAAACCTGCGCGCGCCGCTGGATCTCGATCTGCCCGAGCGTCGCGTGCGCATCGGGCCCGACGGCAAGATCGCCTCGATCAGCCTGCGCGAGCGTTTCGACGCCCACCGCCTGATCGAAGAGTTCATGATCCAGGCCAACGTCTGCGCAGCGGAAACACTGGAAGACAAGCGTTCGCCGCTGGTCTACCGCGTCCACGAAGAGCCGAGCGAAGAGAAGATCAACAACCTCTCCAACTTCCTGCCAACCATCGGCCTGAGGTGGACGCGCGGCGAGAAGATCACGGGCTCACGCTTCAACAAGCTGCTGGCCGATGTGCGCGCATCGGAGAACGAACACCTCGTCAACGAGATGGTGCTGCGCACACAGGCGCAGGCCCGCTATGCCCACGAAAACCTCGGGCACTTCGGCCTGAACTTGCTGAAGTACGCGCACTTCACCTCGCCGATCCGCCGCTACTCCGACCTGATCGTCCACCGCGCCCTCATCCGCGCTCTGGATCTGGGTCCCGACGGCATGACCGATCAGGACCGCGTGCGACTGGAAGAGATGGCCGAGCACGTCACGATGACGGAACGCCGCTCGATGGCGGCCGAACGTGAAGCGACCGATCGCTATCTCGCCATCTACATGGCCGACCGCGTCGGCGCGATCTTCGACGCCCGCATTGCCGGCGTCACCCGCGCTGGCCTGTTCGTACGTGTCGCCGAGAACGGCGCAGACGGGTTCATCCCGGCCTCCCGTCTGAGCGAAGAGTACTGGGTCTACGACGACACCAGTTCCGCTCTGGTCGCCCAGCGATCGGGCCAGCGCTACGAGATGGGCATGACCGTGCAGGTCAAGCTGATGGAGGCGACCCCGGTCACCGGCGGCCTGCTGTTCTCGATGCAATCGCCTCCGCGACCGCGCCGCACCGATCTCAAGGCGCCGCGCCGCGACGACGACCGCCGGGACAGCCCTGCGCGCAAGCGCCCGCTTGATGGCGGCGGCCGACCGCCTAACATCCGGCATTCGACCAGGCCGGGCGGCGGCGGTGGCGGCGGCAAACCGAGCTACGGCAAGAACAAGAAGCGCAAGGGCAGATGACCAAGCCATTCGACCCAGATGATGATCCGGCGCAAGTCGCGGCTGCAAAGACTGCGGCGAAGGCTGGCGCTCTGGGCGAGGATGATCTGTTGCGCGAGGACCCCGCCAATCTTGTGGCCGATCCCGCCACACCGCGCGATGCGGCCACGCTGATCCTCTACCGTATCGAATCCGATGGACCGCGCATCCTGATGGGGTGCCGGTCCGAGGGGCATGACTTCATGCCGAACAAATACGTCTTCCCTGGCGGACGGGTCGATGACGAAGACAGCAGCATCCCGTTCGCCAGCGACCTGCCACACGACTGCGCCCGTCGCATCGGCCTCGGCGCCCAACGCCCGGCCCGCGAATTCGCGCTGACGGCCGTCCGCGAGATGTTCGAGGAAACAGGGCTGGTGGTCGGCGAACGTGGAGCGGCTGCCAGCGACGCCTCGCCCAGCTGGCGTAGCTATTTCGAACAGGGCGCAATCCCGAGCCTGCGCCACCTGCAGTTTCTCGGTCGCGCCATTACTCCCCCGATGCGTCACAAGCGTTTCGATGCGCGCTTCTTCATCGCCAATGCCGACGACGCCTTGATCGACGACCGTGCCCCTATCGACAGCCGCGAGCTGGCGGATCTGCGCTGGTTCACCCTGGCGGAGGTAACTGAGCTGGACCTGCCGAACGTCACCCGCTTCGTGATCTCGGAGATTGAAACCCGGCTGGCGGGCGCAGAGCAGGCCGACCCCTTCTATCTTTATTGGACGCAGGGCGGCCACGTCCGCGAGCGCATCAGCTAGATCGCCGCCAGGAACAACGCCTCTTCGTAGTCGCCGCCAAAATCGACGCGCACGATCTCCGCGTAGGGAATCTCGCGGAGAAACTCCTCCCACTCGCCGTCGCGCGTGATGTGCGCAAAATCCACCGTGGCGTCATTCAGCGTGATGACCTTGCCGATGAAGCATTCATAGCGGATTTCGTCGGACGGTACGTGCAGCGTGATGATCGGAAACGCCTTGGCCGAGCTCTCGATGATCGCCTGCAGCGACGAGAGATCAACAGGCGCCTGGGTAGCGCGCACGGCTCCACGCGCTTCCAGCGCCCGTTCCAGATACGCTGTGTGTTGTTCGGGGGCGAGGCTGGTCACGTCGGAATACCGCATGCAGGCCATGCCATCGAAGCGGGCGCTCTGCGTGACGAACTCGATGGCGAACCAGGACCGGCCGGTCGCGACAATATAGCCAGTGTGACCCTCTTCGTCGAACGCCTCCCGCACGATCCGCACCATTCGGCCGTCGGCCTTTGCCGCCCTGATTTCCTTAGCGAACGCCAACGTCTGTCCTAACCGAACAAATTGAGTGGGCGCGCGATCATCAACCAGACAATCGCCAGCACCGCGGCAAAAGCTGGAAAGCCCGCCATGAACCAGATGCGATAGAGCCTGTGATACCGTGGAGGCAAGGGCTCGTTGGCGAGAGACGCACCACGCGCCATGTCACGCAGTTGATGCTGAACCCAGACGACCGGCAGCCAGAACATGCCGACAAGAACGTAGAGCGCCAGCGCTACCACGATCCACCCTTCAGAAAGATTCCAGCCGACTTCCATCGCCAGCAGCGCACCCGTGATTGGTTGCAAAACGACAGCCGTGGCCGTGAAAAGCCAGTCGGCGATCACGACCGTTCCCGCTACATGCGCGATGATGCGCGTGTCGTTGGTGCGCTGGGCCATCACCATGAAGAACGCGATGCCGGCGCCCGTACCCAACAGGACACAGGCTCCAACGATGTGTAGCCATTGCAACAGGTGGAGCCAATCCATCACCGATCCTCAAGCAGAGCTGCCACAGCCAGCGCGAGCGCCATTGCCGGCAACACTTTGACAAATGGGCCGAGTGGGTCGGCCCACAGTTCCGGTGTGAGCCATGT
>CALRWU020000490.1:0-3086 GCA_943371945.1 Azorhizobium sp. AG788 | reverse complement strand
TCTCCGACATCGAAGCCGACGTCTATGTCATGGTCGATGGCGATGCGACTTACGATGCAGCCTCTGCTCCGCGTCTCGTCTCGCGCCTGATCGAAACGCAAGCCGACATGGCCGTCGGCGCTCGTATCACGGAAGAGAAAGCCGCCTATCGCGCTGGCTATCGCTTCGGCAATCGGATGCTCACGAGCGTCGTGTCGGCACTCTTCGGTGATCGCTTCACCGACATGCAATCGGGCTATCGCGCGTTTTCGCGTCGCTTCGTGAAGTCCTTCCCGGCGCTCGCTTCGGGCTTCGAGACGGAAACCGCCTTCACCGTCCACGCGCACGAACTCGGCATGATCACCACTGAAATCCAGACGCCCTATGCGGCGCGTCCGACAGAGCCGTCATCCAAACTCGCAGTCGTCATCGACGGCGTCCACAATGTCGCCGACACATGCCGTCTCGTCCGCACCGAACGTCCGCTGATGTTCTTCGGCGCCCTGTCCGGCGCCGCCCTGACGGCCGCTCTCGTGCTCGGCGCACCCGCGATGGCGATGCTGTCAGGCAGCGCGCTGGTCGCGGGCATGATTCTCGAGGCGGTCAATCTCGGTCGCCGCGAGGCCAAGCGCCTCTCCTACAATGGCGTCGAGAGCCTCACCGCCAAGCTCGACCGGCTCGAAGAAACCCGCCTCACGCTGACCTCCCTGCGCTCGCAGGTCCTGGCCGACAATCCGGCCGCTCCGACCAGCTACATCGCCCGCCGCCGCCGGACGCATTAGGCCCCCTCGCCTGGGTCGCTAAACCACCTTGCTTCGCGGCGTGCTCACAGCCATCCTTGGCGCATGACCGACGCACGCCCCGAAACCCGCCTGCAGATCCGCATCATCCCGGTGACGCCGCTGCAGCAGAACTGCTCCCTGATCTGGGACACACAGACCAAGCATGCCGTGCTGGTTGATCCCGGCGGCGACGTCGACACACTCATCGGCGCGCTTGAGCATTTCGGCCTGACGCTGAAGGAGATGTGGCTCACCCACGGCCACCTCGATCACGCCGGCGCCGCCCACCAGCTTCGCGAACGTCTCGGCGTGCCCGTCATCGGGCCGCACAAGGACGACCAGTTCTGGCTCGACCAGATCGAAAGCTCGGCCGTGAAATACGGCCTCACCGGTCTGCAGAACGTCACCCCCGACCGCTATCTCGAAGATGGCGACGAGCTGGAACTGGAAGGCGTGAAGTTTGGCGTCGTCCACACGCCGGGTCACACGCCGGGCCACGTCGTGATCCACAACACCGATGCAAAGATCGCCTTTGTCGGCGACGTACTGTTCCAGGGCTCGATCGGCCGCACAGACTTCCCGCGCAGCAACCACGAAGACCTCATCAGCTCGATCACGGAAAAGCTCTGGCCGCTCGGCGATGACATGCAGTTCGTGCCCGGCCACGGCCCGACATCCACCTTCGGCCAGGAACGCAGCAGCAACCCCTTCGTCGCGGATGTTTTCACCGGCTATGGCGGCGGCGACAAGGTCGAAGCATCAACCTACGACCAGCGGACGGCCAAGCGCCACACGTGACCGCGTCGCGAGTCATGCAATCAGCAATTTCGGGGAACATCCCATGTTCAACAGCGCAGCCTACGCCGCAGCCGCCCCCGACAAGCCGCTTGGGCCCATCACAATCGATCGTCGCGATCCGACCCCGGATGATGTCCAGATCGACATCCTGTTCTGCGGCGTCTGTCATTCCGACCTGCACACGGCGCGCAATGAATGGGGCGGTACGGTCTACCCCGTCGTGCCTGGTCACGAGATCATCGGGCGCGTGGGTCGCGTCGGATCGAATGTGACAAAGTTCAAACAGGGCGATCTGGTCGGCGTCGGCTGCATGGTCGATAGCTGCCGCACCTGTGCGAGCTGCAAGGAAGGCCTCGAGCAATACTGCGAGAAGGGCAACACCGGCACCTACAGCTCGCCGGACAAGCATATCCCGGGCGCCAGCACGCATGGCGGCTATTCGAAAAGCATCACCGTGGACCAGGCCTTCGTCCTGCGCATGTCGGAGAAGCTCGACCCCGCCGCCGCAGCCCCCCTCCTCTGCGCTGGCATCACGACATGGTCGCCCCTGCGCCACTGGAAGGTCGGCCCCGGCCAGAAGGTCGGCGTGGTTGGCCTTGGTGGTCTTGGCCATATGGGCGTGAAGTTTGCGCACGCGCTCGGCGCGAAGGTCGTGCTGTTTACGACATCACAGTCCAAGGTCGAGGACGGCAAGCGCCTCGGCGCAGACGAGGTCGTGGTTTCGACGGATCGCACCCAGATGAAGCCGCATCGCGCGTCGTTCGATTTCATCCTGGATTGCGTCTCGGCCGACCATGACGTTAACGCCTATCTCAGGCTCCTGAAGCGCGATGGCGTGATGTGCCTCGTCGGTGCGCCCGAGAAGCCTATGGCCGTCGCCGCCTTCAGCCTGCTCGGCGGCCGTCACACTCTGGCTGGCTCGGGCATCGGCGGCATCGCCGAGACGCAGGAGATGCTCGATTTCTGCGCCGAGCACGGCATAACCTCCGATGTCGAGGTGATCGACATCAAGGACATCAACACGGCATACGAGCGGATGCTGAAAAGCGACGTGAAATACCGCTTCTCGATCGATATGGGCACCCTCTAGTCCGAGCGAACGGGCGGGATCAGACCAGGCAATCGGCAATCCCGCCACAGCGATTCTGGCGCCGGCCCCGCCGCATTCCCGAGCCGTCACAAATCCGGGTCAAAAAACCCTGCAAAACAGACGATCGCGAGGCGTTCCCGCAGCTTGTGCAACAAGGGTTGCGTGGGGGGCTCGCGGTAGCTAAACCCACCGCCAATTTGCCGTCTCCAGCCTCGCTGCAAGACAGATCAGGTGACATGCCCAAGCGCACAGATATCAAGTCTATCCTGGTCATTGGCGCAGGACCGATCGTCATCGGACAGGCGTGCGAGTTCGACTATTCCGGCGTGCAGGCGATCAAGGCGCTGAAATCCGAGGGCTACCGGGTCATTCTGGTCAACTCGAACCCCGCCACGATCATGACCGATCCGGAGCTGGCGGACGCAACCTACATCGAG
>CALRWU020000489.1:0-3102 GCA_943371945.1 Azorhizobium sp. AG788 | reverse complement strand
CCCTTGCGTGTTGTTTTGGTCATCAAACCACTGCGTGCTGGCTGCGCGACCCTAGCCGCCCTTCTGTCCAAATTGCAATTCGTTCGCAGAAAGCAAGGCGTCGCAGCCATTTTTGCCGTGAATGCGCACAGTGATCGACCGCCTTCACGCTTTCGAGAAGCCTTCCCCCGCGTCCTTGGCTGTAATGACCGTTCCGGCCTATGGTCTCTCCAGATCGGCCGGCCAACGAGCTTGCCGACAACACAGGGGAGAAGATGTCCACCATTCAGCTCAAGCTGGGATCGCGCCTGCTTTTTGCCGCAGCGACCCTCGCCATTGTCGCCGCCTGCAGTCCCGAACCGGCAAAGCCCGCCGAGCCAACACCGGTTGCAGCCGCCGCCAAACCATCTGACGCCGCAACCTGGCCCGCCGCCGCTGTCGCCGACCCGACGACGCTCGGCTTCACGGCCGAAGGCCTCGCAGCTCTCGACGCCCGCATGGCGCAATCTGTCGCCGACCACGATGTCGCCGGCATGGTGACCATCCTCGGCAAGGGCGGCGACATCGCGCAGTTCAAGGCTTACGGCATCCAGTCGGGAGATCCGGCCACAGGCACGCCGATGGCGCTCGACAGCCTGTTCCGCATCTATTCGATGTCGAAGCCGGTCACGGGCGTGGCCCTGATGCAGCTCTACGAGCAGGGCAAATGGCAGCTCGATGATCCAGTGACCAAATACGTGCCCGAACTGGCCTCGCTGAAAGTGCTCACCTACGGCGCCGACGGCAAGCCGGTGATCAAGAACGGCAAGCCCGTGCTCGCCGATCCGAAATCTGCGCCCACCATGCGCCAGCTGATGAGCCACACCGCCGGCTTCGGCTATGGCCTGTGCTGCGAGGATCCGGTCAACAAGGCCTTCCGCGACACCGAAGTCCTCGGCGCGCCGAACCTCGACGAGATGATGAAGCGCATCGAAGCGATCCCGCTGCTCTACGATCCCGGCACGAAATGGAGCTACTCCGTCTCCGTCGATATCCAGGGCTACATCGTCCAGAAACTCTCCGGCCAGAAATTCGGCGACTACCTGAAGGAACACATCTTCACGCCGCTCGGCATGAACGACACCTCCTTCTTCGTCACCGACGCCACCAAGCCGCGCTTTACCGACGTCTATCACTGGGACAAGGACAAGAAGGCGCTGGTCGTGAACCCGAACCGTCCGGATCGCCCAGGCTTCGATGATCCCAACCGCCTCGAATCCGGCGGCGGCGGTCTCGTCTCCTCGACGCACGACTATGCGCGCTTCGCCCAGATGTTCCTCGGCAAGGGCACGCTCGCCGGCAATACGGTGCTGAAGCCTGAGACCGTCGAACTGATGCGCACCAACCAGATCGGCACGCTCGGCGTCTCGACCGATGGCACGCGTCCGAACGGCCTCGACGGCGTCAGCTTCGGTCTCGACTTCGCCATCTACGACGAACCGTCGAAGACCATGCAGCCCTACGCCAAAGGCACGCACTACTGGGGCGGCGCCGCCGGCACCTGGTTCTGGATCGACCCCGCCAACGATCTCTTCTTCGTCGGCATGATCCAGCAGATGGGCGGCTTCCGTCCTGAAGGCCTCAACTTCCGCGAAGACTCGGCCAAGCTCGTCTACGCTGCGCTGAAGGGAGCAACGCCTGCCGCTGCTCCAGCAGCTCCGGCCGAACCCGCGAAAGAACCGGCACACTAACGCACGTGAATGCATCAGGCGGCGTTGAGACCGTGGGCTCAACGCCGCCACTTTTTTGAACCTCACACGTCCCGGAGACAGTGATCATGTCGCGTAATCTGATGACCGTCGGAAAGATCTGGCTCGCCGCCGGCCTCGCCAGCGTTCTCGCCGCCTGCGCCACGATGGACGGCGCGTCCTCGTCCGCCGCCTGGCCGACCGCATCGGACGTCGTCGCGACGCAATCGTCCTTCTCGGCGGAAGGCCTCAAGGCGCTCGACGCCCGCCTCAAGGAAGCGGTCGACAAATCCGAAGTCGCCGGCCTGCAATACGCGCTGGTCAAGGACGGCAAGGTCATCGCCTTCAACACCTTCGGCGCGCAGTCCTATGGCGGCCCACCCGTCACCGAAGACACGATCTATCGCATCCGCTCCATGACCAAGCCGATTGTCGGCGTCGCCATGATGCAGCTCTGGGAACAGGGCAAATGGAAGCCGGAAGATCCCGTCACGAAATTCCTGCCCGAGCTCGGCAATCTCAAGGTCGCGACCAAGACCGACTCGATCACCGAAGGTCTCGTGCCCGCCACCCGCGCGCCGAACATGAACGAGGTGATGACCCACACCGCCGGCTTCGGCTACGGCCTCTCTGCCAGCAACGCTGTCGACAAGGAATTCCAGCGCGACAACCCGCACGCCCAGCCCAACCTGCAGGCGGCGATGAACCGCCTCAAGGACATTCCCCTGCTCTTCCAGCCCGGGGAACGCTGGAGCTATTCCTACACGGTCGACGTACAGGCCGCAGCGCTCGAGAAGATCACGGGCACGACGCTCGGCAATTATCTCAAGCAGAACATCTTCACGCCGCTGGGCATGAACCACACAGCCTTCTTCGTCAGCGAGAACGACTACAAGACCCGCATCGCAAGCGTCTATCAGCGCAACGCGACAAGCGGCCAACGCGAAGTCTTCCCGGACGGCTACAGCTTCACTGTCCCCAACCATCACGAATCCGGCGGCGGCGGTCTCACCTCGACGACGCACGACTATGTCCGCTTCGTGCAGATGGTGCTCAACAAAGGCACGCTCGACGGCAAACAGATTCTCAAGCCTGAAACGGTGAAGGTCATGATGACCAACCATATCGGCGACACCAAGGGCGTCTTCGGTGGCAGCGGCTTCGGCTGGGGCGGCGCGGTCAAACTCGCTGCTCCGACGGATGCAGCGCCCACGCCGGTCGGCACCTATGACTGGTTCGGCATCGATGGCACCTGGTTCTGGATCGACCCCGCCAACAATGTCGGCTTCGTCGGCATGATCCAGCGGCGCGGCAACGCCGGCGCCGGCGCCATCAACCTGCGCACCGAGTCCCAGCAACTGGTCTACAAGGCGCTCAACAAGTAGCGCCGTCGAGA
>CALRWU020000488.1:0-3111 GCA_943371945.1 Azorhizobium sp. AG788 | reverse complement strand
AGAGCTGCCCAAGTCGCGCTCATGCTGAGCAGGCCCAAAGGGCCGTCCGTCGAAGCACGAGCGCGGGGCTTCCCGGCGCTCAAACCGCCCGGCTCGCCGTGCCTCCGACATGCGTCACCGCCTCGCCCGCAAGCTCCAACTCGGCCAGCGCCGCCAACACCAGTCGGTGCGGCGCGTCCACTGCGCGCACGATCTCGTCGATCCGCATCGGCGTGGGCGACAGCGCCTCGCGCACGGCCCGGAGCAAGATGGCGGGAACTTGCGCGTCGCGTGGGTCGAAGCGATCCGAAGATGGTTCATCGAATGCCGGGCCCGAGATGCCCTGCATCGCCGCGAGCACATCCTCAGTGCTCTCGATCAGCGCGGCGCCCTGCTTGATCAGCCGGTTGGCGCCCTTGCAGCGCGGATCGAGCGGCGAGCCGGGCACCGCCATAACCTCGCGCCCTTGTTCCAGTGCGAACCGCGCCGTGATCAGGCTGCCGGATCTTTCGGCCGCCTCGACAACAATCGTGCCCAGCGACAGGCCGGAGATCACCCGGTTGCGCTTCGGGAAGTCCCGCGCTTGCGCCACATAACCAAGTGGCGATTCCGACACGATGCATCCGCGCTGCGCCAGCATCGCATAGAGCTGGTCATGCTGTGGCGGATAGATCTGGTCGATGCCGCCTGCGATGGCGGCGACTGTGCCGGTGTCCATCGCGGCCGCATGCGCCTCGCCATCGACGCCCCGCGCCATGCCCGAGACGACGACATAGCCCGCCTGACCCAGATCCCGCGCCAGATCGCGCGCCATGCGACGGCCCGCTGCGGATGCATCTCGTGCGCCGACCATAGCGATGGCAGGGCGGTTCAGCAGGTCGCGATTGCCCCGTACCGCGATCACCGGCGGAGGCGTGTCGATTGCCGAGAGGCACGCCGAATAATCCGGCTCACAAGCGGCCAGGTGAAACGCGCCCAGTTTCGCCGTCGCCTCGATCTCGCGTTTGATGTCGTCGACCGCAGGGGTGCGAACATCCGCCTTGCCGCCCGCCTTTTTCGCAAGTGATGGAAGGTCCGCCAGCATAGCTGCCGCTGAACCATAGCGCTCCAACAGGTGAAAGAATGTGATCGGTCCGATCCCGCGCGTCCGCGAGAGCCTCAACCAGTCCGCCCGCTCTCCCCCCGTAAGCGCGCGCCGTTTCATGTTGGCCTCGCAGGCCGCATGTGAATTATGGCAAGCGGCAGGAGGGCAATCAGCATGATCCCGGCTCGCAGAGCAAATACCCCTAGCGCGGAAGGAGTCCTTGCGGGGTTGGAAAGGATAACGTCAAGCATCGGCCCGGCCATCCAGCCTGGCGGTCCATTCAGCAACGCCAATAATGCTACGATGACTAACGTGAAAGGCCCGCGCACCAATCTCAAAGCGACCCAAGCTAGCGTCAGTATAATCGAGGCCTGAATGAAGCCTGTGAACCCCAACCAGATGAGGAAGTAGCCGAGTTCAGGCAGCAATGCGACGATGCAGGCCCAGATCCACCCCCCCGTAGATCACCTCTTGCCGCGTCACCCCACACTCTCCGTTGGAGGCGTGTCCTTCTTCTTCCCGATCTTCGGCTCAGTCCCCGCGAGGATACGCGCGATGTTCGCGCGGTGGCGCCAGAAGATGAGGATCGCAAGCAGGGCGGTGATGCCGACTGCAAACAGACCATAGTCGAAGAAGGCGACAAGGAAGGGCGCAGCGAAGGTCGCGACCAGCGCTGAAAGGCTCGACATGCGGAACAGCGCAGCGATCAGGAGCCAGATGCCACAGAAGGCGAGGCCGACTTGCCACATCGCGGCGAGCAGCAGGCCGATGAAGGTCGCCACGCCCTTGCCGCCCTTGAACTTCAGCCAGACTGGAAAGCAATGCCCGATGAAGGCGGCGGCGCCGGCGCAAAGCCCCACTGTCTGCGGCGTGCTCCATAGGTCGACCTGGAAGCCGAGCGGAAGGAGGTTGTGCACCAGATACTGCGTTGCGGCCCAGCCGATGAAGTAGGCGATGCCTGCCTTGCCTGCATCGAGCAACAGGGTCGCCAGCGCCAGATCCTTGCGCCCCGTGCGCAGCACGTTCGTCGCGCCGATATTGCCTGAGCCAATGGCGCGGATGTCGCCCAGTCCGGCCAGCTTCGTCAGCACCAGACCGAATGGAATCGAGCCCAGCAGATAGCCAAGCACACCGAACCCCACGCAGAGCACGATTTCTGCTGTCTGTGGCAGCGTCATCGTTGTCTCCTAACCCCGCTCGAACACGGTCGCGCCATTCACCCATGTGCGCAAGACCTTGCCCTCCAGCTTCCGCCCGTCGAACGGCGAGTTCTTGGAGCGTGACGACAGATCATCGCGGTCGCACGCCCACGGCGCGGCTGCGTCGAACAGGACCAGGTCAGCCGGCGCACCCTTTGCGAGGCGGCCCTGCGGCAGGCCGAGCAGGTCGGCGGGGCCAGACGTGACAGGCTTCAGCACGGTCGCCAGCGGTATCTCTTCGCGGATGGCGAGGCTCAGCAATGCCGGCAGCAGCGTTTCGAGGCCAACCGCGCCGAAGGCTGCGTCGGCGATCGGCAGGCGCTTGTCCTCGGTTGGCTGTGGATCGTGCGCCGACACGACTGCATCGATCGCGCCGCGTTTCAGTCCGTCGATCAGCGCCTGCCTGTCTTCTTCCTTGCGGAAGGGCGGCTGCACTTTGCAATAGGTGAGATAGTCACCGATATCGAGCTCGTTGAAGAACAGCGAGTACGCCGCCACCGAGCACGACACTTTCACACCCGCCCTGCGCGCGCGCTCCACCGCCGCCAGCGACCGCTCCGTCGAAATGCAGTCCAGCAGCAGGCGCACGCCCGTGGTTTCGGCCAGCATCAGGTCACGCTCGAGCGCAATCCATTCCGCTTCCGGCGGTGCGCCCCGCAAGCCGAGCCGCGCAGCGAATGGGCCCGCATTCATCACCGTATTCTTCGACAGCGCCGGCGTATCCGGCCGCGAGGCGACCAGCGCATCGAAGCTCGCCGCATACGTCATCGCCCGGCGTAGGACGCCCGCGTCTTCGACCGGCCGGTCTCCGTTGGAGAAAAACACCGCGCCGGCTTCCTGGATCAGGCC
>CALRWU020000487.1:0-3117 GCA_943371945.1 Azorhizobium sp. AG788 | reverse complement strand
ATGGCTTGTAACCCGCAATGTCAATTTCGTGAGGGGAAACCCAATCTGGGTTTTTTGGTCGCGCTAAATCCTGTTAGGCGCTGCCGCCAGGTTGGTCGGCGACCAAACTCTTTTCGCATGACTATCCGAAGATGAGCTTCACCACCGTGCCCGGAAGCCTCAACCGCTTCAACAATTCATCGCGGTTGTCGCGCGCTTCGGGATGCGTTGCATAGAGCGCCTGCAGAGCCTGGTCGGCCTTCGCGTTGTCGCCATTGAGCCGCAACGCTGCGGCAAGCAGATAGCCCGCCACCGGGGACCCATCTTTCGCGCCTTCCTCCGCCGCGCGCAGCGCCTCGGCCTTGTTACCCTTCACGATGTGATAGATCGCCAGCGGGCCATGATACCAGGGCGGGTGGCCGGGATTGATCGTGATAGACTTTTCGGCCAACGCGCGCGCCCGATCCAGATCGCCAAGCTGGATGAGAATTTGCGCGGCGTCGGCCAGGATTTCGGAGTTGTTCGGGTTGAGCCGCAGCGCCTCCTCGATCTCCAGCCGCGCATTGCGATCGTCATTGAGCGCGAGCAGCGCCAGGGCCATATACTGGTGCGCCATGGCGGAGGAGCTGTTGGCGGCGAGGGCCTTCTCGGCCGCCTCGCGCGCGCGCGCGAAGGGCGGGGGATCGGCGATCAACGGGTTGAAGCCGAAGCGCACCTCGTCGCCATACATCCACGACAGCTTGGCCCAGGCCGGCGAATAGCCCGGCGAATGTTTCACCACCTCTTCGAGGCAGGCGCGCACCTCGGCATGTTTCTCCCGCGTCTTCGCGCGTGAATAGTCATACCCACGCAGCACGCAGAGATAGTCGTCGAGCGACACGGCGCGCGATTCCGACAGGTCTTCCTTCAGCCGTTCCTGGATCACGCCATAGGGCTGGCCCAGCTGCCCCGCCACGTCGCCAGCTATCCGCGATTGCACATCGAGTATGCCGGACGCATCCTTGATCTGCGCCGTGTCGACCCGCGACCATACCACCGTATTGTCTGTCGCCTGCACCAGCTGGCTCATCACCTTCACCTCGTTCGCGCTCGCCTGAACCGAGCCCGTGAGGATGAAATCCGCTCCGTAGGTCTTTTTCCGCGCCGCGTCGGGCGATGACCCATAGACTGTGTCGATGCCCAGCACCGACAGTTCGGGGAAGCGCGACAGCGTATCGATCAGCTCATACTGCAGCCCGTTGCGCAGGATGGCGGCGAACTCAGGCCCGTCGATCAGCTGATATTGCGTGACGAAGATCGTTGGTCCCTCGGCCCGAACGGCACGCACATCGTCATCTGCCGTGCGCCGCCCGCCCAGGGTGCCAACCGCGACAATCAGCAGGAGCAGGGCGAGGCTGGCCAACCCGAGCATCACCGGGAACAACCACGGCTTGCCCGCCGCGAAACTCGTCAGCGGATTGCCCGCAGCGGGTGACGCATCGGACGCCTTGCGCATCGGCGGCTCGCCCAGCGTGTCGTCTTTCGCTGGGCTGTTCTGCACGGGCGGCCTGGCCTGGGGCGTCGCCCGGCTGAACGTCGCCACATATCCCCCCGCCGGGATCTCGACCCTTACCGTCTCCGACGCGCCGTCTTTCGTATAATACTCAGCCAGGAGCGCCCTCAGTCGGCTGGCCTGCACCCGCACGATGGAATCGACGCGCGGATCGAATGTGGGAGGACGGCCGAAGACATCGACGGCCAGGCTGAATTCCTTCAGCCGGTCTCCCCGGCCCTCCAGCGTTTCGGTCGTGATATGACGCAGCAGGGCCTGTTGGCGCGGCGACGATGCAAGGTGGCGCGAGGCCAGAATCCGCTCGAGGGCAGCTTCGATCTCGGCGCGGCCAACCGCCCCTGAATCAATGCCCCCCACCTGATCCGGTCTGTTTCCGTCCCCCTCGGGAGGGCCAGAAAAGTCCATGCGCCGCCCCTTTGCGAGACAGACCCAGTGTGTATCCGTCCGCAACCGAACGAAAGGCTCTGGGCGGCCCCATGTAACAATAAATAAAATGCAGCCAGAACAAGGACTTTCGCCGTGTAACATCTCTGTCGCTGTTACGCGTTCGCTCGGTTGCTGGCTTAGCCTTTCACTGGACGGCTGCTTCCCTCATTTGAGCCCCCGCTGCGTGGACACTCTCCGTCCCCCACCCCCCACCCAGGAGGGTCTCCGCGCGATGCGTCGTACCCCGGGAGGCCGCTTGCTGGCCCCCCGGGGCGCGGTTTTCCGGGAGAGCAGGATGACCATCGCCACCCGCAAGGGCGCCCGTCTGGCGCTTGTGGTCGACGACAATCCACAGGCTGCCGCGATCAGCGCCACCATGCTGGAGTCGCAGGGATGGACGGTCGATCGCGCCGCCGACGGCTTCGAAGCCATCGTGAAGGTCCGCGCCCGGCTCTACGGGGCGATGCTGCTGGATTACAGCCTGCCGGGCATGGACGGCGCGGAAGTGCTGACCTGGGTCCGCAGAAATCTCACCGTCTCACCGGAGGTTGTTGTCGTTTCGGGAGAAAGCCTGGCCTTCCTGAACACACGCTTCGCAGGTCTGGGCGTCCGCGCCATCCTCTCGAAGCCGGTCCTGCCAGCCGACCTCATCGCCGCCCTGGACGCCGCATAAGCGGTACGCCGGGTTCCACAAGTTTCCTGTTCCTTAAGCTAAGCCCGCCACCCTGCCGCGCTGGCGGACCCGTGCGAGTCCGTGGCTGCCGGGCACGCGCGCCGGTGCAGGGCAGCAGGACGGACCGGCGCTGAAAACACGGTTCCGGCCATGACACGCTATTCGAGATCCGTCCTTCCCGGCCGCGCCGCGGACGAACCCCAGAATACGGACGGCCTCGACCGTCTGGTTTTCGGCGGCAAGCAGCGCAAGCCAGCCAACGACGACGCCGAGCCCGACTTCCTCCCGCCGGTCGATGACGACAACGACCACCTCGTCGCCCGCGCGAATGCCGACCGCCGCAAGGGCGCTCAGGAACGCCGCATCCCCGTCTCCGACCGCCGCGCGCCGACCGGCCGCCGCGCCTCCGAATACGCCCCGCTGCGCGATGAAGGCGCCCGCCGCCAGATGTCCGACGACGGCAAGCGCGGCCCGCTCCTCCTCGTCG
>CALRWU020000486.1:0-3123 GCA_943371945.1 Azorhizobium sp. AG788 | reverse complement strand
CGAGCCGCTGGACAAGACCGACATGTCGGTGGCGGCGACCGTGGCGATCACAACGCTCCTCGTTTTCCCGGTCCTGACGATCACGATCCAGTTCCTGCTCGACGCGGCCGCGCGTGCGGTCGGCGGCTAGGGTGCGATGACGCCCGAGTTTCTTCTGGGCGCCTGGCCGATTATCCGGTTCGCCGAAATCGATTCAACCAACGAAGAAGCGCGCCGTCGCGCCGTATCGGGCGACACGGGTCCGTGCTGGCTGGTCACCGACGCCCAGACAGCGGGGCGAGGGCGTCTTGGCCGGCAATGGTCGTCGCCGATTGGCAATCTCTTCGCCACTGCTCTGCTGCCCTATCCACGCCCGGCCGCAGAAGCGACCGTCGTTCCGTTTGCGGCAGGTCTGGCCGTGGTGGACGCGGCGCGCATGGCGGGCGTTGATGTGGGGTCGCTGGGATTGAAGTGGCCGAATGACGTGCTGGCAGGTCGGGCCAAGCTGTCCGGCATCCTGATCGAGACCGGCCTGCTGCACGGCCAACTCTGGATGGCCGCGGGTTTCGGCGTGAATGTGGAAGTCGCCCCGGAACGCTCCGATCGCCCCACGGCCTGTCTGGTGAACCTGCCCGGCGGAACGGGGCTGACCGCGCCGCGCCTGCTGACCCTGCTCGATCTCGCTTTCCGCGCGCGCCTGAACCAGCTGCTGACCGAAGGTTTCGCGGGAGTGCGAGCGGATTGGCTCGCCTGCGCGGCGTACCTCAATGCGCCGATCGAGGTTAACGGCCTCAAAGGCGTAATGACCGGGCTGGCAGATGACGGCGCCTTGATGCTTCGGGGCGATGACGGGGCCGTCACCCATGTTCGCGCCGGCGAAATATCGCTATTGAGCTAAGCTTGGGCCGCAGGGCCAGAAACTCTATGGACCGCGCATGCTGCTGGCGATCGATACGGGCAATACCAACACACTATTCGCCGTCCACGACGGCGAGGCATGGCGCGCCCAGTGGCGCTCATCCACCGACATGACCAAGACCGCGGACGACTACGCCGTCTGGCTGTCGACACTGATGGAACTCAGCGGCCTCAACCTCAGCCAAATCGACGACTGCATAATCTCGACGGTCGTTCCGCAGTCGCTATTCAACCAGCGCAACTTCGCGCGGCGCTACCTCAATGTGGAACCCTTCGTGATCGGCGAAAACGTCGATCTCGGCGTTAAAGTGAACATTCCGAAGCCCAGCGAAGTCGGGGCCGACCGTCTGGTCAACGCCGTTGGGGCCCATGGCGGTTATGCAGGCCCGCTGATCGTGATCGACAGTGGAACCGCCACGACATTCGATATTGTAGCCGCAGATGGCAGCTTCGAGGGAGGCATCATCGCCCCGGGCATCAACCTGTCGATGAAGGCCCTGCACGAGGCGGCGGCCAAACTGCCGCGCGTCGCGATCCAGAGGCCGGAGCGGGTCATCGGCCGGGATACCGTCTCCGCCATGCAATCCGGCGTGTTCTGGGGTTATATCGACCTGATTGACGGGCTGGTGGAACGGATCAAGTCCGAGTATGGGCAGTCGATGACCGTGATCGCCACGGGTGGCGTCGCCTCCCTGTTCGAAGGCGCTGCGGAAAACATCGATCACTTCGACAGCGACATAACCATCAAGGGGCTGCGCATCCTGTACGACCGCAATATCGGCCAAGCCGCAAAAGAGCCGAAATGAAGGGCGACGAACTCGTCTTCGCGCCCCTTGGCGGCTGCCGCGAAATCGGAATGAACCTGAACGCCTATGGCTTCGGTCCGCCGGATAATCGGCGCTGGATCATTGTCGATGTCGGCGTGACATTCGGCGATGATACGACGCCGGGCGTCGATCTCATCATGCCCGACCCGGTCTATCTTGAAAGCTATGCCGACGATATCGAGGCGATCATCCTAACACACGCGCACGAGGATCATATCGGCGCGATCGCCTGGCTGTGGCCAAAGCTGCGCGCGCCGATCTACGCGACGCCTTTCACCGCCTACCTCGTCAACGAGAAGCTGCGCGAGCGCGGCCTCGACAAGGAAGCGCCCGTCCACATCATGCAACTGCGCGAACGTCGGCAGTTCGGACCGTTCGACGTCGAGATGGTGACGCTCACCCACTCGATCCCCGAGCCGAACGGCCTCGCCATTCGCACGCCGCTTGGCATGATCCTGCACACCGGCGACTGGAAGATTGATCCCGATCCCATCATCGGCGAAGATTTCGACCAGGCGAAGATCGAGGAGCTGGGTCGCGAAGGCATTCTCGCGATGGTCTGTGACTCGACCAACGTGTTCGAGGAAGGCGAGGCTGGATCAGAGGGCATGGCGCGCGAGGCGCTGCGCCGCGCGGTCGCCGAACAGACGGGCAGGGTGGCAATCACCGCGTTCGCCTCCAACGTGGCGCGCGTGCAGTCGGCGTGCGAAGCGGCGCGCGCGAACAATCGATCCGTGTGCCTGCTTGGTCGGTCCATGATCCGCGTTGTCGGCGCCGCGCAATCCGTGGGGATGCTTGAGGGGTTCTCCTTCATCGAGCCGAATGAGGCTGTCAGCCTGCCGCCGCAGAACGTGCTCTACCTCTGCACGGGCAGCCAGGGTGAGACCAATGCCGCGCTCGCACGCATCGCGCGTGGTGATCACCCGGTGGTGAAGCTGGGATCGGAAGACACTGTCATCTTCTCCTCGCGCGTCATTCCGGGCAATGAAAAGTCCATTGCTGCCATCCAGAACATGCTGGCTGAGCGCAACATCAAGCTGGTGACAGATCGCCAGTTCGATATCCACGTCTCTGGCCACCCGTGCCGCGATGAACTGCGGCGTATGTATCTATGGGCCAAGCCGCGCATTGCCGTTCCGGTTCACGGCGAACGTCGTCACATCATGGAGCACGCGCGCTACGCCAAGTCGCTGCAGGTGCCCGAGGCAATCACCCCGGACAATGGCGATGTCATTCGTCTGGCGCCCGGCCCCGTGGAGGTCATCGATCAGGTTCCGGCTGGCCGTCTACATGTCGATGGTCAGGTGCTGACGTCAGACAAGGCGGGCGGCATGTGGGAGCGCAAGAAGATGGCCTATAACGGCCACATCTCTGTCAGTGTCGTTATCGCCAAAGGCAA
>CALRWU020000485.1:0-3126 GCA_943371945.1 Azorhizobium sp. AG788 | reverse complement strand
AGCTCCCACCGCCGCCCCCCGCATAACGATCCGCCACACCGACAAATCCGTGTCGATGGACGCCAAGCCCAGCCAGATGCTGCGCCAGGGCAAGGGCACCTCGATGTGGAACGCCATTGAGTCGGTGAAATCCGGCGAGGCCGTCGCCGCCGTATCTGCCGGTAACACCGGCGCCCTCATGGCGCTCTCCATGTTCATTCTCCGCAAGGTCGAGGGCGTCCACCGCCCCGCGCTGGTCGGCAGCTGGCCGACGCGCAAGGGCGTCTGTGCCATGCTCGATCTCGGCGCCGACATCGCCGCCGATGCCACCCAGCTCGTCGAATTCGCCATCATGGGCGCCGCTTTCGCACGCGCCGTCCACGGCGTGCAGAACCCGCGTGTCGCGCTGCTGAACATCGGCGAAGAGGAACTGAAGGGCCACGAGTCGATCCGCGAAGGCGCCCGCCTGATGCGTGAGTCGGGGCTGCCGATCGACTTCCGCGGCTTCATCGAGCCTGACAAGATCGGCCATGGCCAGGTCGATGTCGTGGTGACGGATGGCTTCACCGGAAACGTCGCCATCAAGACGGCCGAGGGCATCGCTCGCATGATCGCGGACATGCTGAAGGATGCCTTCAAGTCCGGCCCTATTGCGATGCTGGGGGCCGCCCTGGTGCTGCCTGCGATGAAGAGCTTCCGGGCCAAGATGGATCCGCGCAGCACCAATGGCGGCGTGTTCCTGGGTCTCAACGGCGTCGTGGTCAAAAGCCATGGCGGCACGGACGATGTTGGCTTCGCCCAGGCAGTCAAAGTTGCCGCCAGCATGGGCGAAAGCAGCTTCCTTGCGGAAGTCGCAGAGAATCTTCGCCGGCTCGCGCCGGCTGCAACTGCAGCGCCCGCCGAACAGGTCGCGCACTAGATATACCTCTGCGGGCCGGACAGATTGACGAGGCAATGATTTGACCGAGTTCGTATCAGTTGTTCGCGGCGTCGGCGGCTACCTTCCAGAGAGGGTGCTGACCAACGCAGATATCGCGAAGATGGTCGACACCACGGACGAGTGGATCACCGCGCGCACCGGCATTCGCAAACGCCACATCGCCGCCGAGGGCGAGACGACATCTGACCTTGGAACCATAGCCGCCCAACGTGCGCTCGACGCAGCCGGTCTGACACCCGACGACATCGACCTCATCGTAATGGCGACCGCGACGCCCGACTATACCTTCCCCGCCACCGCCACGATCGTGCAGCACAAGCTCGGCATCACGCGCGGCGCGGCATTCGATCTGCAGGCCGTCTGCTCGGGCTTCGTCTTCGCGACCGCGACCGCTGACAACTTCCTCGTACGGGGCCAGTTCGAACGCGCACTCGTCATCGGCGCCGAAACATTCTCGCGTATCCTCGACTGGTCGGACCGCTCCACCTGCGTCCTGTTCGGCGACGGGGCAGGGGCTGTCGTGCTCGAGCGCCAGGAAAAGGCCAAGGCCGGCGACCGGGGCGTCAAGGGCATCCACCTCCGCACTGACGGCCGCTACAAGGATCTGCTCTATGTCGACGGCGGCCCGTCCACCACGCAGACGGTCGGCCATCTCCGCATGATCGGTAACCAGGTCTTCAAGCACGCCGTCGGCAAGATCTCCGAAAGCGTGCTCGCCTCGGTGAAACAGGCCGGCCTCGAAGTGAAGGACATCGACTGGTTCGTCCCGCACCAGGCCAACCAGCGCATCCTGTCCGCCGTCGGCGAACGCCTCGGCCTTGAGGAACACAAGATCGTCTCCACCGTGGCCGACCACGGCAACACCTCCGCCGCCTCCGTCCCCCTCGCCCTCGCCGCCGCCACCGAGGACGGCCGCATCAAGCCTGGCGACCTCGTCCTCATCGAAGCCATCGGCGGCGGCCTCGCCTGGGGCTCCGCGCTTATCCGCGTCTAACGACCCGCCGTGTCTCTGGACCGCAGGGCCTTCCATTTGGGCCACAACGACAGCGAACCCCCAGGCCTCCTGGCAGTGGAGCTTTCGGCGTTTGCGGAGCGCGCCCCTGCGGTCTAGATCATGGGCAAAGGAGCTCCCCATGGCCTATGAGAACATCCTGCTCGACGTGTCGCCCGAGGGCACCGCCGTCCTTACGCTCAACCGCCCGCAGAAACGCAACGCCTTCAACGCCGAGGTGATCGCCGAACTGCTCGACGCCTTCGAGACGCTGTCCAAGAATCCCGAATGCCGCCTCGTCCTGATCCGTGGCGCCGGCCCGGTGTTCTCGGCGGGCGCCGACCTCGAATGGATGAAGTCCGCCTCGCACTATACTGCGCATGAGAACGAGGATGACGCGTACGGCATGGCCGAAATGCTGCGGCGGCTCTACGAACTGCCGCAAGTCACCATCGCTATCCTGCACGGCGCAGCGATGGCCGGCGCCTGTGGCGTCGCGGCCGCGTGCGACATCGCCATCGCAAAGAAGGGCACGATCTTCTCATTCTCCGAAGTGAAGCTCGGCATCATCCCGGCCACTATCTCGCCCTACATCATCAACGCGATCGGCCCGCGTTGGGCCCGCACGCTGTTCGTGACCGCCGAGCGTTTCGAGGCCGATGTCGCCGCGCGCCTTGGTCTGATCCACCACGAAGTCGAGGACGAGGCCGCCATGGAAAGCCTGGTCGAACATTACGCCGACCTCGTCTACGCCGCTTCCCCTGCCGCCATCGCCGACACGAAGGCGCTGGTCGCCGACGTCACCGGCGAAGTGATTGACGCCAGCCTTGGCAAGATGACAGCCAAGCGTCTCGCCCACCGCCGCGTCAGCGATCAGGGCAAGGAAGGCCTCGCCGCCTTCCTCGAGAAGCGCAAACCCTACTGGGCGCGGTAGTTCGCAAGACGTCGGGGGACAATGTCGCGGCGCCTGAAGCTCGAAGCCTGGCTGCACACGCGCCGCGAAGCCTGGCGTGCAGCCTTCGTGCGCGGGCCCGCGACAGGATTCGTCTTCGAATTCGTATCGTTTGGCGTGAAACAGGCTTGGGCCTGCCTGTTCGGCGGCCTTATGCTCGCGCTGCTGGTCGGCAGCTTCCTGTTCTATCCCGCCAACGCGCCGCTCGCCCGCTACGACTTCCTCACGCTCGCAGCCCTCGGGCTACAGGCCGCCATGTTGGCG
>CALRWU020000484.1:0-3146 GCA_943371945.1 Azorhizobium sp. AG788 | reverse complement strand
GTCGGCTCCTGCCATTGCCGCCGTCGCAGCGCTCGGCCTCCGCGCGGGAGCGGTCGACATGTTCGATCTATCACACACGCGTGACTTGTCCGACATTGTCGTCATCGAAGTGAACGGCAATCCCGGGCTGCGTACGCTTGAACGTGCTGGACGAAACGACCTGATCCGGGCCATCTGGACGCACATGTTGAATGCGTGCCTCGACGGCTGACATTGGACGATTGATGTTCGGGCTTCCCAAATTCGGCGACGGCATTGGCCTGCACCGCATCGAGCGGTTCCTGCAGGTACACCGGATCGACCGCGCTAGCCTTGCCCGGCGCTCCATTGCCGTCACCGGCACCAACGGAAAAGGGTCCACCGCCCGCTTCATCACATCGGCGATCGAGGCTGCGGGCCTACGCGTCGGCTGTTTCACCTCGCCCCATCTGTTCGATGTGCGCGAACGCTTCACCATCGACGACCAGCCGATCCCGCAAGACGCCTTTGAACGCCACAGCCAGACGGTGCTGAGGTACAACGCCGCCCTGCCTGAGGGCGATCGCATGGGCGCGTTCGAATTCCTGTTCCTGCTCGCCATTCTCTGGTTCAACGAATCCAGGCCGGACGCCATCGTCTGGGAGGCAGGCATTGGCGGCCGTTACGACCCCGTGCGCTGCGTGCGGGCGAGTGTCTCCGTGCTCACCTCGATCGAGCTTGAACATACCGAACTGCTGGGTCCGACCGAGGAGTTGATCGCCTATGACAAGGTGGATGCGCTCGCACCCGGCGGCTGTGTGGTGCTGTCGCCCTCCATCCCGGAGGCGCTGGCGATGCGCATCGCGGCCTATGCCGGTCTGGCCGGCAAGGCGACGCTGCCCGCCCTCACCAGTCGCCGCGTCACCAATGTGGCCAACTCACACAAGGGCGCCCGTTTTTCCTATGGCTTCCTCGCCGCACCGCCGGAAGCGGATCAGGTTGTTCGCCTGAAACTGGCTGGCCAGCACCAGGTCGACAACGCCGTCACCGGCCTGCGCGCTGCGGAGGTGTGGCTTGGCCTCAAGCCCGAGGAAAACGCCGAGCGCCACTTCGCAATGCTTGCCGGCCTTGGCCGCACGGGCTGGCCCGGCCGCCTTGAGAAGGTGGCGACCTCGCCCGATCTCTGGATCGATGTCGGCCACACGCCCCGAGCACTCGAAGCAGTCACGCGGACATTCCTTGAATTTGTGCCGAGAGAGAAAACTCTGATCATCTTCGGCGTCTCCGCATCCAAGGAAGTCACCGCCATTGCCGATGCGGTCGCCGAACGCTTCGACCACTTCATCCTCACCCGTGCCCACAAGGCGGGCGCGGATGTCGCGCACTTTGAACCGATCTTCCGCAGCAAATCGTCCGACGTCGTCGTCGCCCGCGACACGGAAACAGCCGTTCAGTTCGCCCGGACCCGCGCCAACATCGACGGACTGACCGTGCTTGCACTCGGCGGCCTGTTTCTCGCCGCCGAAATCCAGCGCGCCTGGCAAGGCGGCGATCCCAAGGACCTGGATTTCTTCTAGGTACGTAGCCGCTTGCCCGTCCCTAGACGTCAATGATCTCGATCGTCTGATAGCCGAAGCGGGCAAACGCCGGCGTCATCGCCGCCTTGTTGGCGGCCCCGCCCGTCACATAAGCAATCGCTTCGCCGACAGGCCTTGGCAAATGCGGCGCGACACGGATCGCCTGCCGCGCAACCGCATCGCCCGTGTCGATCAGCTTGACGCCAGGAGGGCACGCCGCCGCAATCGCATCGCGGATCAGCGGAAAGTGCGTGCACGCCAGCACGACGATATCGATGCGCGGCCCGTCGGGCGGATCGAACATCGGCTTCACCGCGTAGGCCACCTGCTCCTGGTCGATCGCCTGCCCGCGCACCGCGCGCTCGGCAATATCGACCAGCCCGGCAGATCCTCGCCGGATCACGATCTTCCCCGCCGCAAACTGCCGTTCGAGGTCATCGAGATAAGCGCGTCGCACCGTTCCCGGCGTCGCCAGTATCCCGATCACGCCCGTCTGTGTCTGCTCCGCCGCCGGCTTGATCGCAGGCACGGTTCCCACAACTGGAACGCTGACCTTGGCGCGTATGTCATTGAGCGACAGCGTCGAGGCCGTATTGCACGCGATCACCAGCACATCCGGCTTCGCCGCTCCTACCAGCGTCGCACACAGCCCCGGCAGTCGTTCGCGCAGTTCCGCGTCCGACTTCACCCCGTAAGGAAAGAACCCGCTATCGGCCGCATAATCGACCACCCACTCGGGTGCGGCCTTGCGCAGCGCGTCAGCAATCGTCAGCCCGCCCACGCCCGAGTCGAAGACGAGCGCGCGGGTCATCTGACCTCAGCCCTTCTCGCTCAGCGAACCAACCAGCGGACCATACAGGTCCGTCCGCCGGTCGCGGAAGAAGCCCCACGCCGCACGCGCACGATCGACAACATCCATGTCGATGGTCGCCACCACAACGCCCTCCGCCTTGCGATCGAGATCGCCGAGGATTTCGCCGGTATGGTCGGAAATGAACGACGTGCCGTAGAACACCTGACCGTTCTCCGTGCCGACGCGATTGGCGGCCGCCACCGGCGTCACGTTCGACACAGCATGGCCGAGCATCGCCCGGCGCCAGCGCGCGGCGGTGTCGAGCGAAGAGTCATGCGGCTCGGAGCCAATAGCCGTCGGATAGAGCAGCACGTCCGCGCCCATCAGCGCCATCGCCCGCGCCGTCTCCGGATACCACTGGTCCCAGCAGATCCCGACGCCGATCTTGCCCTTCATCGTGTCCCACACGCGGAAGCCGGTATCGCCGGGACGGAAGTAATACTTCTCCTGATAGCCCGGCCCATCGGGAATGTGCGACTTGCGATAGATGCCCATCAGCGAGCCATCCGCATCCACCATCACGACGGTGTTGAAATAGGCCGGCCCCGCCTTCTCGAAAATCGAGACGGGGATCACCACGCCCAATTCCTTCGCCAGCGTCGCCATCGCGATCACGGCCGGGCTTTCGCGCCAGGCATGTGCGCGATCGAAATTGTGCTCTTCCTGCGACGTGCAGAAATAGTGCCCCTCGAACAGTTCGGACGGCAGGATCACGTCCGCGCCCTTGGCCGCAGCCTCGCGCACCAGCTCGCTCACGC
>CALRWU020000483.1:0-3148 GCA_943371945.1 Azorhizobium sp. AG788 | reverse complement strand
GGGACAATCTTCTGAAGCAGGGCCACCGCATCACGGCGATCGGCGGCAGCGACAACCATGATGCAACGGATCGCACGGGCGCCAAGCAGTCGCCGGTCGGCAAGCCTGCGACGGTTGTTTACGCGGATGAGCTTTCGTCGTCCGGCATCATTGCGGGCGTGAGGTCCGGCCGCGTCTTCATCGACGTTGCAGGTCTTCCCACAGCCTCGCTGGATGCGAACGCCCGGGCGGGCAAATCAGTCGCTATGGGAGGCGAGCTTGAGCTGGAGCCTGGCGAGGACGCCATGGTCATGATCATCGCGTCAGATCTGCCCGCGACTGCGCAGCTCCACGTGGTGACGCATAACCTCGCCGTCGATGGCCGGACAGCGATAAGCCCCCCTCCCAGCCAACCCAACGCGCGTTTCGAAGCCTCGAGCGCGCGCCTCGCTCCCGGCGCAGAGCATGGCTATGTTCGCCCCGAGGTCCGCGACGCTTCCGGCAAGCTGTTGCTGCTCGGCAACCCGATCTATTTCACACGAGCGACAGCGCCCTGATGGGCGAGTGCCGGAATAGTCGCATAGTTAAAGGCCATCCGATTGAGGGTATTGCCCAGTTGTCGTTCTGCTTCCGCTAGAATTCATGGCGCCTCATCTGCCCAAATCCCGGTGTTTGGCAATTGTGGCCGCCTTCCATCGCGGTTAGTCTCTGGCCGGGACTAGGGGTGGCGTGTGGCGTGGGACGTGGAAAATGCTTGAGATCGTAGCGATTGTCGGGGCTGTCCTGCTTGGACTGCTTCTGATCTTCCTGGTCTACCGGGCCGCCCGCACCTATGACGCCGGGGCGCACGCGACTTTCATCACCACCAAGGGCGGCAATTTCTATGGCGCCCTTCGCGCGCCGATGACGATCTGGGATCCCACCATCAAGGTGCTGCGCGAGAAGCACGCGCCTGACCTCAAGATCATGACCACAGACGCCACCGGAGCCTTCTATGAGAAGTCGCTGGTCAACCGCAGCAATGGCGAGATCTCGCTGCGGGTTCATACCTGCGCACCGCGCCCCTTCATGTCGACCACCACCGACAAGCGCATGCTGCTGGTGAAGACGAAAGTGGCCTTCGCGCTCGATATCGAACGCATCCAGATTCCGACCCAGATGGAGTCGTTCGGCACAACCCTGGCGGCGCGCATCGAGAACCTCTTCGACAACGCCGTGAGCGAGTACGAGGACCAGGACGTCTTCAAGCATCAGCGCGAGATCGAGCATCGCGTCCTGAGGGATCTCCGCGAGATGGAGTTCCCGGCCGATGAAAGCCAGGCGCTTGGCATGCCGCTGGGCATCACGGTCTACGAAGCGATGTTCTCGTTCGAGCGGCCGCAGAAGCCGATCAACCGCGATCTCGCCAATGGCCCGATGGCCTATGACAACGAACATCTCGATGATCTCGTCGACATGCTTGAGAAAGCCGATCCGAAGACCGTCGAGGTTCTGATGCGCATGCTGGAACTGCAGACCCGTCAGAACATCGTGCAGATGCTGTGCAAGTCCGGCGGCCTTGTCGCGTTCACGGCCCAGGAGCTGGGACTATCCGAGCGCACGGTCGAGCGCGCCCACTGGGGCGCCAACATCATGAAGGACATGACCCCGCCGCCCGTCGCAGTCGCTCCTCCTGCCCCCGCTCCGGCCACGACAGAAACCGCGGTCGCCAAGCCGGTCGATCCGGCCACCGCCTACTACGGTCTCGGCGCGCCCAAAGGACAGAAGCCTGCCGAACCGACGCCTTCCAAGGACGCCTGATCCGGGTTATCCGGCGGCATGACCATTGATCGCGAAGACCAGCTCGACGGGCTGAAACGGATCGGCCTCATCGTGGGCCGCACGCTTGAAGCCATGCGCGGCGCTGCGCGGCCCGGCATGACCACCGCTGAACTCGACGCCATCGGCGCGAAGCTGCTGGAACTGGAAGGCGCGCGTTCGGCTCCGCAGCTGGCCTACAACTTCCCCGGCGCCACCTGCATCAGCGTGTTTCCCGCCATCGCCCATGGCATTCCGGGAAGCGAAGTCCTGCGCGCTGGACAGCTGGTGAATATTGACGTCTCGGCGGAGAAGGACGGCTATTTTGCCGATACCGGCGCGAGCTTCGTGCTGCATGCCAAGGACGCCGCGCTGGATGCGCTGTGCCGCGATGGCAAGCGCGCGCTGTGGACGGGCATCCGCGCCGTGAAGACCGGCGGCGCGCTGAATGCCCCGGGCATCGCGATCGAAGAGTTCGCGCGCAAGAACCGCTACACGCTGATCCGCAATCTCGCGAGCCATGGCGTGGGCGGCGCCCTGCACGAAGAGCCGGGCGAGATCCCGACCTGGCGCGACATGTCGGAGCGGCGGCGCATCCACGAAGGTCTGGTGTTCACGCTCGAGCCCTTCCTGTCGCGCGGCGCAAGCTGGGCGGTGGACGGCAAGGATGGCTGGACGCTCTATGCCGACAAGCCTGCCCCGACGGTGCAGTTTGAGCACACGATGGTCGCCACCAAAAACGGACCGGTGATCACAACGCTTGCTGCCTGATCAGACGGCTTAGAGCACCCGCCCCGGATTCATCCGGCCCTGCGGATCGAGCGCAGCTTTGACGGCGCGCATCATGTCCATCTCGACGGCGGATTTGCGCCAGGCAAGTTCTTCGCGCTTGAGTCGGCCGATGCCGTGCTCGGCGGAGATCGAGCCATTGAGACTGGCGATCAGATCGTGCACCGCCTTGGAGAGCGGCAAGCCGTCCTGCTCGACGAAGCGATCCTGATCGGCGCCCGGCGGGGGCGTGATGTTGAAGTGGATGTTGCCGTCGCCGACATGGCCGAAAGCAATGACATCCGCGCCGGGCTGCATCTGATGCGCCAATGCCGTGCCACGCTCCATGAACTCAGCCACGCGCGAGACGGGCACGGAGACGTCGTGCTTCAGCGCCTTGCCGTGCGCGCGCTCGGCAACGGCGATGTTCTCGCGGATTTTCCAGACCATGGCCTTCTGCGCTTCGCTTTCGCAGATGACGGCGTCGGCAGCGATGCCCTGCTCGATCGCGTCGCCCAGCATCGTCTCGATCATGTCGCGGGCGCCTTCGACGCGGGGCAGCGATAGCTCGACCAGAACGCGCCAGGGCAAGGCCGAGGGCAGT
>CALRWU020000482.1:0-3148 GCA_943371945.1 Azorhizobium sp. AG788 | reverse complement strand
TTCCGCCGCGCCGCACAACTCCCCATTACCGAAAAGGACAACGGCGATGACCGACCGCTTGCCTGAGATTGATACGCACAGCCAGGTCGAAACGACCGGGCATGAGTGGGACGGCATCAAGGAGTTGAACAACCCGCTGCCTCGGTGGTGGTTGTTCATCTTCTGGGGAACCATCGTGTTCGCCATCGTTTACTGGGTGCTCATGCCAGCCTGGCCAGCGCCTCCCGGCATGCAGGGAAACACGCGCGGGATTTGGGGCCAGTCCGACCGCGCAACTGTCGCAGCCGACGTATCCGAAACCGCTAAAACGCGTACCGAACTCGCCAGCCGGCTGTCGGCTGTCGATGCCAGCGTCATCCTGCAGGACCACGAACTGAGCCAACTTGCGCTTGGTCTTGGTGAAAGCGCTTTCGGCGATAATTGCGCAACCTGCCATGGCACGGGTGGGCGCGGCGCCAAGGGCTATCCTCGGTTGGCCGACGACATCTGGCTGTGGGGCGGCAGCCTCACAGACATTGAAACGACGATCCGCCATGGAATTCGCTCAGACGACCCGGAGGCGCGCGTCAAAGACATGCCGGCATTTGGTCGCGATGAGTTCCTGACCTCGGGCGAGATCAAGGATCTGGTGGAATTCGTCACCGCCATCTCGGGTCGCAAGGCTAATCCTGCCGCTGTCGCGCGCGCGCGCCCTGTCTTCGATGCAAATTGCGCGACTTGTCATGGCGCTGATGCGCGCGGTGATCGCACGCAGGGGGCTCCCAATCTCACTGACGCTGAATGGCTCTATGGGGGCGATCGCGAAACCCTCCAGCGCACGATCTTCGGTGCGCGGCGCGGTGTGATGCCCGCTTGGACTTCGCGTCTCGATCCCGCGACGATCCGGGCGCTCGCGGTCTACGTTCACTCCCTCGGGGGCGGCGAGTAGCATGGGCAAGGCCACGCTCATCGACCTTCGCACCGAGCGTGGCGCGCGCGGCGGATCGCCTCCGCCGCGTCCTCCCGGCGACGACGAACCGCCCGTACTCTACGCCAAGCGCAGGCAGATCTATCCGAAGCTGGCCTTCGGGCAGGTGCGGTCGATCAAGTGGGTGCTTCTGTTTGCGACTCTCGGCCTCTACTACATCCTCCCATGGATCCGCTGGGATCGCGGGCCGGGCGCGCCTGACCAGGCCGTGCTGGCCGATTTTGCAGGCGGTCGGTTCTATTTCTTCGGCCTCGAGATCTGGCCGCAGGAAGTTTACTACATCACAGGGCTTCTGATCCTTGCTGCTGTGGGTCTGTTCCTTGTGACCGCCTTGTTCGGGCGTGTGTGGTGCGGATACTTCTGTCCGCAGACGGTCTGGACTGACCTGTTCCTTGTCGTCGAGCGCTTCTTCGAGGGCGATCGCAATGCCCGCATGAAGCTCGACAAGGCCCCGCTGTCCGTCAACAAGGCCGCGCGGAAGACTGCCAAGCATGCCGTCTGGCTTCTCGTCTCCTTCGCGACCGGCGGCGCCTTCATTCTCTACTGGCATGATGCGCCATCGCTGGCGCAGACGTTCTTTGCCGGCCAGGCGCCGATGACTGCCTATGTGTTTGCCGGCATGCTGACGCTCACGACCTATGCGCTGGCGGGCACCATGCGCGAGCAGGTCTGCACCTACATGTGCCCATGGCCGCGTATCCAGGGCGCCCTGGTCGACAAGGACACACTCACGATTACCTACCGCTACGAACGCGGCGAGCCTCGCGCGCCCCACAAGAAGGGTGAGACCTGGGAAGGGCGCGGCGACTGTGTCGATTGCCAGCAGTGCGTGGTCGTCTGTCCGATGGGCATCGATATCCGCGATGGCGCGCAACTCGAATGCATCCAGTGTGGTCTCTGCATCGACGCGTGCAACGGCGTCATGAAGAAAATTGGTCGTCCGGCAAATCTGATTGCCTACGACACCGACGAGAATGTCGCGCTCCGCTGCGACAAGAAGCCGGCAAAGCCGTTCCGGCCCCTGCGTGCGCGCACGATGCTTTACGTCGTTGTCTTCGCCCTCGCAGGGGCGATCATGCTGTTCGGTCTTGCGACCCGGTCTGACATCGACATCTCGGTGTTGAAGGACCGGGCCGTGCCGTTCGTGAAGCTGGTTTCGGGTGATATTCGCAACACCTACACGCTCAAGGTCGCGAACAAGCAACGCAACCTGCGAACGCTCGGCCTCGCCGTCGAAGGCCTTCCCGGCGCGAAGATCGAGATCATCGGCGAAGGCGCTGCGGCGGGCCCGGCGCATGTGACGGCCGAGCCCGATGGCGTCGACAGGTATCGCATTCTCGTCACGGCGCCGGCGGCTGCTGTTGTTTCGGGAGGCTCCACAATCCGTTTTGTTCTGTCCGACGCCAGCGGAACATCCAGCGTGGCCGCCCCCTTCGATGGTCCGGAGAGCTGATATGACAACGAAACCGATACGTGGAATTCATGTTTTCTGGGGGATCTTCAGCTTCTTCGCCATCGTCATCGCGGCTGATACGTTCTTCGTGATGCGCGCGGTAGGCACGTTTCCCGGCGAGCAGGTGAAGAACTCCTACGTGCTCGGTCTTGACTACAATCACCAGCTGGAAAGGCGCGAAGCGCAGCTTCAGCGCGGCTGGACTGCGGAAGCTGGACTGGTTGGCAGTACCGATCCGACCCTGTTGGTCAGGCTCAGCTCGGCGTCTGGCCCCGTGACGGGCCTGAACGTCGAAGTGGACATGATCATGCCGGGCAGGGGCGCCCAGACCCTGGTGCTCGGCGAGAGCGCGCCTGGCGAATATTCCGGAGCTGTTGCGATGAACGGGGCTCAGCGCGTTGAGCTCGAGATCACAGCGAGCGAGCCCGGAGGAAAGACACCCATCTTCGAAGCCTCCAAAATTCTCAAAGTGGCGTCATGACTGCGCTCGCTCAGGGTTGTCCCAGTGGTCTTGCGCCCGCATCCCTCGATTCCGTTGCGCAGGACCCATCCGCCTTTGTGACGGAGGCCAGCGGCAAGCTGACTCTGGACATAATGGTTCGTGGCGCCAGCTGCGCCGGTTGCATATCCAAGATCGAGACCGCGCTCATGCGGCTTCAAGGCGTGCAGGTTGCCCGTCTCAACCTTTCGACCGGGCGCATGCGCGTCGAGTGGACAGGAAGCCTACC
>CALRWU020000481.1:0-3150 GCA_943371945.1 Azorhizobium sp. AG788 | reverse complement strand
GAGCCGCGCATCAGCGCAGCGTTTCCTTGAGACGCATGCGGCGGTCTACAACGCGTTCAACATCCAGCGGCATCTGCTGAGCCGCGGAGCCTTGCGTATCCTGCGCACACGCTCGGAATCTGTCTGGAGCAGGGCGGTCGCGTGACTGCCACGGGTTCGTCAAAAGCGCAGCAAAAGTCCGCTCAGTTAACCTGACAGCTCTCGGGGCCCATAATGGCAATATGCCAGTTCTGTTCTCTCTCGTGGGCTGAAGGTTAGCTTGAAAATACTTAGTGGTCGCGGTGCGGCTTTGATCACGCAAGCAATCAAGCGCCCCGGCGCCGATGCCGCTTTCTTACTTCTGCTCGGCGTAGGACTTGATCAGCTGGTAGAGGAACTCCCGCCCATCGAGGACCGATTGAACCGATATATGTTCATTCAGTCCGTGGATGTTGCCAGCATCGTCCCCCCGGAACAGCCCTGAAAATCCGAAGGTGGGGATGCCAACCGAGATCAGTCTGCTGCTGTCGGTGCCGAAGGTTTCTTGCATTGGCGACACTGGGACGCCCGGAAAAACCTTCGCCGCGACCTGCCGGATGGGGTCCAGTATTTCGGGCGTCAGCGGTGAGATCGATGCGCGCGCGCTGCCGAGCGGAGCTGAGGTGATCTTTACAGCGGGATTATTCACAACCGTAGCGATTGCGGCTTCAATTGGCGCGAGCGGAGATCCAGGCAGGGATCGGCAATTGACCGTCGCACGCGCACGTTGCGGTTGCGCGTTAAATGCGTGTCCGCCTTCCAGCAGCGTCGGGATGCATGTGGTGCGCAGCATGGCGTTCCAGCTCACGGATCGATTGACGATCGCGTTCGCCTCCCCATCCCGTGGGGCGATGAGCAGCTTGCGCATGGCATTGGCGGTCTCTGGATCGACACGGGATTGCAGGGTCGTGAAATAGGCGCGAGTGAAGGTGTTGAGTTCGGTTGGAAAACTCAGTCCCTTCAGGCTCGCCAATGCTTCGCTGAGTGTGATGATGGCGTTCTCGGGACGGGGCTTCGATGAGTGCCCGCCAGGCCCGGTTACCTCGAGCACATAGTTGCTCGCAGTTTTCTCGGCCGCCATGACTGTCACGGCGAGTTTCTTGCCGTTGGCATCGAGATCGCCGCCTCCGCCTTCAGTCAAAGCGACGCCAGCATCGATCAATTCACGCTGGTGCTCCGCAAGCCAGCCAGCGCCATTCGGAAAGCCGCCTTCTTCGCCGCAAGTCAGCGCCATCTTGATTGTTCGCTTCGGGCGATAGCCTTCGTTATGGTAGCGCACCAGGTTATCCGCCCAGATCGCATCCTGCGCCTTCATGTCGGAAACGCCGCGGCCATAGAATTCGCCGCCTTCCTCGATCAGCACGAATGGGTCGCGTACCCAATCCTCTCGCCTGGCGTTGACCACGTCGATGTGGCCCAGCATCAGTACGGCCTTCGCCTTGGGGTCCTTGCCCGGCAGGATGGCAACCAGGTTGCCGGCTTTAGGCGCATCGTCAGGCACGAAAACATGGAGATTGCTGGCTGGAAAACCTGCGGCCGTCATTCGTGCGACGATCTTGTTCACAAGCGCGGTGCAGTTGCCGGTCGCGACACTGGTGTCGGTTTCAACCATTTCCTTGAACATGGCGCGGAAGGCAGCCTCGCCCGGCGCTTGTGCGTGAGCACTCGCCATTGCTGAAGCGACACTGACCGCGATAGCGGCAGTCAAATACCTGAGACGGGCCATGCGCGCTACTCCAGAAGGTTTGTCGTTGCTTGCCGCTACACTCGTAAAACCCAAGCGCGATGTCGATGGGACGCAGCCTTAGAGTTTTACTCGGCTGAACCTGACTATGCGTGCCTCTGACCTGCCTCACGCGTCTTGGAACGGGCGCAGGGCGCCAATGACCTATGCTGGGCGAGCTCCCGCCGTAACGCGTCACGTCCTCCGAATGACGTATCTGGATCGAATCGGCCGTATCGCCACATTTCGAGTCGCGGCTGCGCAGGGGCCCTGAGCTGACATTCCGCTCCTGCGAAGGACATGTCGCTTCGAATGCGAGCATGAGGCCTAGACCAGCCTCCTCGTGAAGTTCGCCCCCCAAGCAACTGCGGTCCGAAGAGACAGAGCAGGTCAGCGTGATCCGAACGGCATAGTCAAAAGTCTGAATTGCGGGCGCGTCATGCGAGGCAGGGTATCCTTGTTCAAGATCAGAATAGACGAGCGTAGAGAGTTTCCATGACTGTTCTTCGAACGGGTGTCGACGAGAGCTTGCTGGTCAAGATGCTTCTGGCTGGCAATTGGGCAGACCTCACGCTTCAGTCTGGGTATGATCCAGAAAACAAGCCGGTCCTTGCTGCGCAAGTTCTGAGAGCGCTGGTTCTCGGGGCGGATTCGCGGGCGGTCAGTCTGCCGGCGGGCGTGCGCATACGAGGTCTGTGTCTGGAGGGCGATCTCGATCTGGCTGATTGCCTTGGACCGCAGGGAGGCCTTGGTGTTCTGGCTCTAGAGGCGTGTGATCTGCCGGGCCGCATCAACGTTTCGAATACAGAGCTAACCCGTCTCTCCATTCGCAAGAGTCGATTCACGGAGCTTTGGGGCGAAGGCGTTCAGATAAAAGGTGATGTCGACTTTCGCGAATGTTCGCCGCTGCCGCTTTCGGGAAGCAGTGCGGCTGATAGTGCGTACATCCGTCTGAGGGCAGCCCGCATCGGTGGCGATGTGTGGGGGCGAGGATCGCAGCTCCGGGCGCCGAGAGATGTTCCCCTCGGTCTGACCATGCTGCCCGACGCTCTCAATCTGTCGCTCGCTACCATTGGTGGCAGTCTGGCTCTCGAGGGAAATCCAACGCTTGAGGATCGTTTCGACTGTTTGGGTGAACTCAACATCATAGGCGCAAAAATTGGAGGTGATATTGCCCTGCGCGGTGCGCGCCTCTCAAATCCCGGCGACGTTGTGCTTTCAGCAAACGATGTCGAAGTTGGCGGAGACGTGCTGTTCAGTTTGATGGATCACCACCGCTTCGAGGCTGACGGCGAGGTCAGGCTTTGCAACGCGATAATTCGACGGGACTGTGATTTCAGAGGCGCTCGTCTTGCGAACCAAGGCGGCGACGTCCTGGACGCTAGTGGGTGCAAGATTGGAGGCCATCT
>CALRWU020000480.1:0-3156 GCA_943371945.1 Azorhizobium sp. AG788 | reverse complement strand
TCGCCGCCCCAGCCCTCGCCTCAACCGGCGCTGAAGCCGTGGACCCGCTGATCTTCCGCCTCGCGATCTTCGTGCTGGCGATCTTCGTCGGCTACTACGTCGTCTGGTCGGTTACGCCCGCGCTGCACACGCCCCTGATGGCCGTCACCAACGCGATCTCGTCCGTCATTATCGTCGGCGCGCTGATCGCGGCGGTCTCAGGTTCGGGCCAGGAAATGACGTCGGACCTCTGGCTGTCCAAAGGCATGGGCGGCGTCGCCGTCGCCCTCGCAGCGGTCAACATCTTCGGGGGCTTCCTTGTGACCAGGCGTATGCTCGCGATGTACAAGAAGAAGGACAAACCGGACGCCAAGGGGGGCGGCAAGTGATGGTCCGTTCGTCATTCGCCCTGCTGGCGGCGACGACCATTGCCCTCGCCGCATGCTCGCCGAACGCATCTGAGACGCCGAAGCCAATGGAGGCAAAAGTCGAGCCGGACGTTGCGGGTCTGACTCAAGTCTGCGCCGACTTCGGCGCGGCGATGGACGCAAAAAACTATCCCGCGATGACCGATCTCAGCGTGCCTCAACCACTTGTCGAAGCAATCTTCAAGTCGGCAGGCGCACCGCCAAACTACACGGCCGCGCAATTCCGCCTTCAGCTGCAGATGATCATGGCGAAGACCATGGACAGCGTGAAGTTCCTTGAGTTTCACGTTGAATGCGAAACTGCGCCGATCCTGACATCCGCGACCGGCCGACAGCACGCGCTGGCGCCCGCAACGGTCGTGATGGAAATTCAAGGACAAACGGTGCGTTCGTCCAATAACTACCTGGCCCTCGTGGATGGGGACCGCTGGTACCTTCTCAACCCTTCAACCGCCGACGCGATTAAGCAAATCAAGGCCACCTTTCCGGACCTTGCAAGCCTTGATCTCCACGAGCCGCAGATGGACTTGATTTCGCAATGAACGCCAATCTCGCAGCCCTACTCTACCTCGTCTCCGGCGTCCTCTTTATCCTGTCGCTTCGCGGCCTCTCCAGCCCCGCCACCTCGCAGGCCGGCGCGCGCAACGGCATGATCGGCATGGCGATCGCCGTCGTCACCACGCTCTGGATGGCGTGGGAAAACAATGCCGGCCTTGATGGCGTGACCATCGTGATCATTCTCGGCGGCATCGCGGTCGGCGGGATTGGCGGAGCGGTTGTCGCCCAGAAGATCAAGATGACGGCCATGCCCCAGCTGGTGGCGTTCTTCCACTCGCTGGTCGGCCTCGCCGCCGTGCTGGTCGCGGCCGCAGCCCTGTACGCGCCTGAAAGCTATGGCATCGGCGTTCCCGGCCAGATCCACACCGCCTCGATCATCGAACTCTCGCTCGGCTCCGCCATCGGCGCGCTGACCTTCACCGGCTCGGTCATCGCCTTCCTCAAGCTCAACGGCAACATGTCGGGCGCGCCGATCCTCCTGCCGGCCCGCCACCTGCTGAACATTGCGCTGGGCGCCGCCATCGTCGTGCTCGTGGTGATGATGATCCAGACCGAAGGCTCGCAGCCCTGGATGTTCCTGCTGCTGACCGCCCTCGCCCTTGTTCTCGGCATCACACTGATCATCCCGATCGGCGGGGCGGACATGCCCGTCGTCGTCTCGATGCTGAACTCGTATTCGGGCTGGGCGGCGGCGGCCCTCGGCTTCACGCTCGAGAACAACGCGCTGATCATCACCGGCTCGCTGGTCGGATCGTCGGGCGCGATCCTGTCCTACATCATGTGCAAGGCGATGAACCGCAGCTTCATCTCCGTCATCCTTGGCGGCTTCGGCGGCGAAACGGCGGCAGCCGCAGCTGGCGGCGGCCCAGCCAAGCCGGTGAAGATCGGCTCGGCGGACGACGCGGCCTTCATCATGAAGAACGCCTCCAAAGTCATCATCGTCCCCGGCTACGGCATGGCGGTGGCGCAGGCCCAGCACGCGCTCAAGGAGATGGGCGAGAAGCTGAAAGCCGAAGGCGTCGAAGTCACCTACGCGATCCACCCTGTTGCGGGCCGCATGCCCGGCCACATGAACGTGCTGCTCGCCGAAGCGCAGGTGCCTTACGACGAAGTCCACGAACTCGAAGACATCAACTCCAGCTTCGCCCAGGCCGACGTTGCATTCGTCATCGGCGCCAACGACGTCACCAACCCGGACGCCGAGACCAACACGGCCAGCCCGATCTATGGCATGCCCGTGCTGAAGGTGTGGAACGCCAAGACGGTGTTCTTCATCAAGCGCTCGCTCGCTTCAGGCTACGCCGGCGTCGAGAATCCGCTGTTCTTCCGCGAGAACACGATGATGCTCTTGGGCGACGCCAAGAAAATGACGGAAGAGATCGTCAAGGGGCTCTGATCGTCTCGCTCGGGAAACACCATGAATATTCTCATCGATAACATGCAGTGGGTGCTGCTCGTCTGCGGGTTGATGACGGCGAGCCTGGTGCAGGGCATCATCGCGCCGAAATCGATCTGGCGAACCTGGTTTGGCGAAAACGAGCCGAACCCGACGGCCGTCATGCTGATGCGCAGCTGGTCGACCATGGTGGTCATCAGCGGCGTGTTCCTGATCTATGCCGGCTTTCATCCGGAAATGCGGCCGCCAGCACTGCTGGTCGCCGGCGTCGGCAAGGCCATGTTCGTCATACTGATCCTGTCGGACGCCAAACGCTTCCTGAAGGGACAGGCCGTACTGGCTGTCGTCGTCGACAGTCTGATGGTCGTCATTTTCGCCGCCTACCTGCTCGCGACCCAGCAACTCCCCGCCGCCTGACGCGCGCCCAAGGATCAGGCGCCGCTTCCACAGCGCCTGCGGATTCGGCATCGGGCGCCCCGCACGAATGCATCGGCGACCGTTCGAGCGAGAAAAACCACTCGCACGCGCTTATTGATTGCGACTCTCCGGCGAATGACGCCCGATTGGCTCAACGCGAGTGTGGGCGTCCCCGGCGCATTGCCATCCGTACACTCGCCCCGCGCAGGACGGCGCGCTGCTGGAGGACTTTTGCCATGAGACATCCCGACACCCTCACCGAAACCCCCGCCCCGGCGGCTGAAGCGCCGGCAACCTCGCGTCGCGCCCTGCTGCGCGGCATCGGGCTCGCCAGCGTCGGCGCCGCCGCCCTGGCCGCCGGCTGCACCAAGGGCGAAG
>CALRWU020000479.1:0-3162 GCA_943371945.1 Azorhizobium sp. AG788 | reverse complement strand
ATTCCTGCCCGCCACGCCTGCACGAACTGGCGCGTGATTTTGTTTCGCGGGCCGTGCTGTCGGGCAAGGGCTATGAAGGCCGCGATCCTGCGCTGGTGCCGGGACAGATCGGCGCGACCGAACTGGAGCTGATCCGCCGCACGTTGTTCGCCGCCTCTGGTGCGGGCGATCTCTCTGTGACGCGCGATGAAGCCGAATGGCTGTTTGAGCTCGACGCGGCGGCCGAAGGCTATGCCCACGTCACCGGATGGCGCGATCTGTTCGTATCAGCGATCATGAACCATCTTTTCGCGGCGGGCCCATCCGACCTGCTCGAGCGTGGCGCCATGCTGCGCCGGACCGCGTGGCTCAAGGCGCCGGAACAAGGCATCGGCGCATTCTTCGCGCGCGCCTTCGAGGGCGGCTTTGACAGCTACATGGCCAAGGTCCGCCAACAACAGCCGATCCTGGCGCACGAAGAGCATTTCGAGCGCCAGCAGGTCAAAGCTCAGCTTGCCGATGCGCTGGAAACGCAGGAAGCGGCCTGGCTGGTCACGCGTATCCGCGCAGATGGCCGCCGCACGGCCAACGAGCAGGCTTTGCTCGAGGCCGTGAAGGCTGCCAAGGGCGATGGCTTGCTGAAGTCGGCCTGAGGTTCAGGCGCCGGCCCACGTCCCATGGAAGCCGAGCGGCCAGGCATAGTCGGCCTGCCAGACGGCAACCGGACCATCCTCCACGTTGGACGCGTCGAACGCCCAGACTTCGCTGCGCTTGGCGCGGGTGTTGATCGCGGTTCCGATGATCCAGCTGTCTCGCTCCGACGTGGAGCCGGGCTTCGGAATGAAAAGATGTTCCTCGACCATGTAGTTCGTGCCGAAGTCGTAGATCTCGGCCTTGCCCGACGTCCAGTCCTGCACCGCAAGCGCGTTGCCGCCGGGCTGGCCGCTGACGGAACCGGTAATCATCGCTGTGAGTTTGCGCGACAGACCTGACCGGCGCGGATCGACCTGCGGGAAATCGCCGGCGATATTGGTCTCGACCATCTTCGCATCACCTTTCGGCGGAATGACCACCATGGTGAGTTTGGAGCTGACCGCGTCGCCGGAGAACTTGCCGCGGATTTCGTCGGCGCCGCCGCCAGAGCCAAGGATGGGCTCTGGATAGAAGGCCGCGTCGAGGCGAATCGTGCCGTCCGCTTCCTCCCAGGCCGAGCCGGTATGGTAGAAAGAACGGGCCGGGCCCTGCGCCCAGCGGGTCTTGCTGAGGTCGTCCTTGTCGATGATCAGGAATTTCATCCCCTGCTCCGGCTTCCACTGGAAGCCATCGATAAAGGGTGGCTGGTTCTTTGTCTGGATCCAGGGCTGGCACAGGATGATCAGCTTGCGGTCCGTCATCGCCCAGTCGTGGATGTAGGAGGCGGCGCCGATATCGACCATGCCGAACGCGGCGGTCGAGCCATCCGGATTGATGTTGAAGATACCGATCTGATGGCGATTGATGGCGAGATTCCAGACGCGGCCGTCAGGCTCGCGCTTCGGATGCGCCAGGAACGGCATACCTTTCAGGTCATTGCGCCACGTCTTGAAGCCACGCGTTTCCAACGTGACCGGATCGAGACGATAGGCAGAGCCTGCCTCCCACAGCGCTAGCAGTTCGCCGCCGGACACCAGGACAGAGATGTTGCCCGGGTTCACGTCGTCCGATGAGCTGACCGGATAGGACGAATCCCCCACAGTGCCGAAACCAGGCGCGAGGAACTTGTCCGCCGCCATCTCGAGCTGGCGCTTCTTGGTGGCGACGTAACGGCCGGTGTGAACGGCCTTTCCGTCGGCAATGTTGACGCGCTGGACCATCCCATCGCCATCGAACCAGTGCGTCGCGTAGGCGTCGCCATGTTTGAAATGCGCCGGGCCATTCCGGTAGAGCGTGCCGGTCAGGCCTGCCGGCGCCTTGCCCGAGACGAGACGCATCGGACCGGGACCGAAGCCCGCCGCCGGGGCGGTCTCATATCCGATATGCCAGTCGGGCATTGTGGTCTCGGCCATGGCCCTAGGCGCGAGCGCAAGGGCGGCCCCGGACATCAGGCCAGCGTGCAAAAATAGGCGACGGTTGAGGTTCATGGCGGGAATCCCTGCGCTCGGCCTAGTTCAGCTTGATGGTCTGGGTCGTGGCGGGGGCCTCAACCGTGAAGGCGGCGGCGTCCCATTTCGCGGGTCCGAACTGGGCCGGGGCGTTGTTCGAAAACGCGAAGGGTTCGGTCGGCATACCGAACGGGTTGGTGCTCATTTTACCGTCACCATCGACGTCATGAAACATCTTGATGCCGTACTGGCCGGCAGGCAGATCGAACGTGGTCGTGACCGTATCAGCAGACACCGCAACAGCCCCGCCGGCGACCTGCTTGTCGGTGGCGTAACCGCCTTTGTCGTAAACGCCGATCATCAGGGAGCCCTTATGCTCGGCGATGTTGGTGACGGTGACGGTCAACTTTGCGGGGGCGGGCTCCGCCATGGCTGACTGCGGGAATAACAGGACAGCCCCCAGCAGGGCGGCGGGGATCAGGCCGGCGCCGGAGAGGACGGGGCCGAGGAGGGAAAGGGTCTTCATGGGGAGGAACTCCGTGGGTTCGGGGTTTTCAAGGTTTCTGACGCCGCCATTTTGGTCGGCGAAGGCAATCTCTGACGCGACGGACCCTTCCGCCACACCAATTGCGCGAATCGGCTGTTTTGCTTCGCGAAATGCCGGGCTACACCGTTCACGAAGCACGAAATGCAGCCCGGAACCGACCGCGAAACGCCAGTGACAAAACCCAGTCAGTCCCCCGAAGCGGGCCAGCCCGGCAAACTGCCGGCGTGGGCTGTGAGTATCCTGCGTGGCGGGGCCATTTCGGTTGGCCTGGGCCTCATCTTCGCGTGGTTCGGCGTCTATCAGACCGGCGAGATTCCGTTCCCCCAACGCATCGTCTACTGGTCGGTCCTCATCGCGGTCGGCGCCGCAACAGCGCTTTTCGTCAGCCCGCTCATCTTCGAGAGATGGATGAAGTCGGCGCACCCCGCCCTTCAGATTGCGGTGGCCGCCCTGCTCATTTCGGTCCCGGTTACTATCGGCATCATCCTGCTGGAGGCATCCAGCGACGGGACGCTCCCCCAGCCGACCTGGTGGGTGCAGCAATATCTGTACGTG
>CALRWU020000478.1:0-3172 GCA_943371945.1 Azorhizobium sp. AG788 | reverse complement strand
GGGAATTGATGCGGAGAAGAAGTATTTCAGCTCGAAAACGCCGCGCGGCGTTGACACATACTTGTTGGATGTAACGCGCGATACAGTCGACTCATGCATCTCGACCGCATCGGCCACGGTCTTGAGATTGAGCGGCCGCAACGCACGTACGCCATGCACAAAGAAGCCATCCTGCTGACGCACGATCTCGCTTGAGACTTTCAGGATGGTGCGGGCGCGCTGGTCCAGCGACTTGATCAGCCAGTTGGCCGACGCCTGGCATTCCGAGATGAATGTCTTGTCGGCGTCCGTCCGCGTAAGGTTGGAGACTTCCGCATAGTAGGTGCGATCGATCAGGACGCGCGGCAGCGTATCGGCATTGAGCTCGACCGAGAACGCGCCGTTGGACATTTCGCGGACATAGACATCCGGCGTGACCGTGGGAGCGGGTTCACCTGCAAACGCACTGCCGGGGCGCGGCGTCAGCGTGCGCAGCTCGGCCAGCATGTCGATGACGTCTTCCTGATCGACGCCACACAGGTCTGCGAGACGGCGGAAATCGCGACGCGCTGCGATCTCGAGATTTTCCATCAGCTTCTGCATCGCGGGATCGAAGCGGTCGCGCTCGATCAGCTGAAGCGAGAGACATTCCTGGAGATTGCGCGCCATCACGCCCGTCGGCTCAAAGCCATGGCAGACGCCCAGAACCGCTTCGACATCCTCGACATCGGTGCCGAGCGCGGCTGCAATCTCATGCACATCGCCGCGCATGAAGCCGGCTTCATCGGTCTCATCGATCAGGCGCGAGGCGATCAGGCGGTCAGCGTCGTTCAGACCCGCGAGCTGCAGCTGATCTTCGAGGTGATCGCGTAGATTCTTTTCTTCGGCAGTGATCGATTCAAAATCGAAGTCTTCCGACACCTGCTTGCCTGATCCGGCCTTCGACCAGTCGAGCTGCGCGGACGGGCCGCTCTCGGCAGAGTTGGAGCCGTGTTCGGGCGGGCCGTCGGATTCGTAGACATCGTCGGATCTGGCGTCGAGTTCGCGGCTGGCTTCGTTGGCGCCGCTGGCCTCGTCGAGCTGCATCTCCTCGCGGCGGTCCGAGCGTTCGACCTCCGGCGCGTCGTTCTCGCCGGTCGGGCCTTCGCCTTCGGCGCGCGTCAGCAGCGGGTTCTTTTCGATCTCGGCTTCGACGTATTCCTGAAGTTCGACGTTCGAGAGTTGCAACAGCTTGATCGCCTGCTGCAGCTGCGGCGTCATGACGAGGGATTGCCCCTGTCTCAGCTGCAGACGATGCGCAAGCGCCACTCAAACCTCCCCGTGCCGGCTACGGGCGAACCCGGCTGCGGCTTCAGAACTTCCAATCAGGATAACCTACTACCGCGGTATTAAAATTGCATAATCGGAGGACCACCGACTTTGCACGAACCACGGCTTTGCCGAGCCAATTTGGCCTCGGACAGGGATGTTTGCGCTGAAGGTGTGGCCGAAAAGCCTACTGGAAGCGGGCGCCAAGGTAGACGCGGCGGACGTCTTCGTTGGTCAGGACCTCCGACGGCGTGCCCTCGAAGAGGACCTTCCCGTCGTAAATGATCGAGGCCCGATCGACAATTTCCAGCGTTTCGCGGACCTGGTGGTCGGTGATCAGAACCCCTAGACCCCTGCCCTTGAGGTAACGGACCAGATCCGAAATGTCGGAGACGGCCAACGGGTCGATGCCGGTGAAGGGTTCGTCCAGCAGCATGAAGTGCGGGCGCGAGGCCAGCGCCCGGGCGATCTCCACCCGCCGCCGTTCGCCGCCAGACAGGGAGTTGGCGTTCTGTTTCGCCAACCGTGAAATCTGCAGCTCTTCCAGCAGGGAGGCGGTCAGCTCCTTGCGCTTGGCGGTGGTGTCCTCGGTCAGTTCGGCCACCGCCATGACGTTGTCCCAGACGCTCATGCCGCGGAAGATGGAGTTTTCCTGAGGTAGGTAGCCCGCGCCAAGACGCGCGCGCTGGTACATCGGCAGCGCCGTGATATCGGCGCCGTCCATCGTCACCTTGCCGCCGTCGGCAGTGATGAGCCCCATGATCATGTAGAAGCAGGTCGTCTTGCCCGCCCCGTTGGGGCCGAGAAGGCCGACGATCTCGCCGCGCTTCAGGTGAAGGCTGACATCCTTGACGACCTGACGCCCCTTGAACGACTTGGCGAGATTGCTCGCCCGCAGGCCGTCGCGGTCGTCCGCCTCATAGGCGACTGGAGCCGTCTCATTGCGCGCGTCCATGCGGATCTCAGTTCTGGGTCGGAGCCGGTTGGGCGGGCGGCGTGGCCGGGGTCGCCGGCGCGGCTTTTTTGGCAGTATTGAACACGGTGATGACGCGCTTCTCGCCGGCAGTAATGACCGTGCGGCCCTCGCCGATGCTGTAGATCACGCGCGTGCCACGCACGACGCCGTCCTCGCCACGCGACAGGATCACGTCGCCGGTGATGGTGATGGTGTCGCTCGGGAAATCATATTCGGCCTTCGAACCACGAATGCGGACATCGGGCGCGGAATAGAAGACATTGCCCTCGGCTACGAGCACTTCGAGCTCATCGCATGAGGGAGCTGCCCCACCGCCCTGCTCGGGCGACTTCGAGCAAATCACCGTAAGCTTGTCGGTCTTGATCTGCGACTCGCCCTGGGTGGCGACCACATTGCCCGTATATACGCCGCGGCCCTCGTTCTGCAGGTACTCGCCCTGCTGCGAGGTGATCTCGACCGGAGCATCGCTCTGGCCGATCTGCGCAAAGGCGGGAGCGCCAGCAAGCGCGATAAACGCCGCTGCTGCGGGGAAGGCGATTGCTAGCCGTGACCAGGTCATAACCATCATCCTGTCAACCGAACGCCAAACCGGCCTATCGGTTCTTCCTCTTCTTCGGCGTGAACCGCGTCCAGACATTCCCCTTGAGGATAATCCGGTCGCCGTCCTCGAGCACCTCATAGGCGTCGGCCCGCACCTCGCCAATGGGGCCATGACCGTTGAGCGGCTCCTGCCCCTCCACGCGGCTGTCTTTGACATACATGCGCGTCTTCTGGGATGTGAAGGTGTAGCCTGCAGCATCCGTCATGACGACATCGCCCTGCAGGTCGAGGACTTCAAGCTCAGCGTTCCACACGCCCTCGCGGGCCTGGACGGTTGTGGAGGTGTAATCCTTGAGCCGGGGGTTCACC
>CALRWU020000477.1:0-3175 GCA_943371945.1 Azorhizobium sp. AG788 | reverse complement strand
CCGTTCCACGAGCAGGTCATCAAGGAAGCGATGCGGCTTTATCCGCCAGTCTCGATCATTGATCGCATGGCGTCCGAAGACATCGATCTTGGCGATGTCCAGGTGAAGAAGGGCGATTTCGCGCTCAACCTCATCTACGTGATGCATCGTCACACCACGCTGTGGGAGCATCCCGAACGTTTCGATCCCGATCGTTTCGCGCCGGATCGCCTGAAGGCGATGCACCGCTTCCAGTTCATGCCGTTCGGCGCAGGTCCTCGTATCTGCATCGGAATGAAGTTTGCCTATATGGAGGCCATCGCAATCCTCGCGACGCTCGTGCGCGACTTGCGCTTCCTGCCGAATGCCGCGCACAAGGTAGAGCCGAACATCCGGATCACGCTCCGGCCCGAAGGGGGCATGCCGCTTTTCGCGGAGCGCAGATAGCGAGACACCGGCAGGAGTAGTTCGTGAGTGCCCTCGCCCGGATACCCGCCCCGAAAGACATGATGGACTATGTCCAGCAATTGCTCTGGTCATCGGGTGAACTTGGACGCTGCATCTGCAGGCGCGGCTGGCAGAAGCCTGAAGTGTGGGCGTTGGCGCCGGCCGATACGCCCGAGTCACAGATCCTGACCAACTCTGCGAGCCGTATCGCGCGGACCGGCAATGCCAATGAATGGCTCGACAGCTGGATCATCGCGCAGGGCCGTGCCGTGCCGCATCTCAGTCTCGTGGCGCATGATCCGTTGGCGCCGCCCGTGGATGCGGATGCTGATCTCTTCGACAGTCCGGGTCGGTGGGATACGCGCCGCGGCGAGAGCTATCTCGTGCTGTCGAAGGACGCGCTCAAGCCCGGGGCGGTCCAGAGCGCGACACGCCTGATGATCGGCGAGCAATACGTCCTAATGGTTATTGAAGCGGAGTGGCCCTTCGGAGAGGCCGGCCCGCTTGATAGCCTCGCCTACAGCGTCCGGCACGTGATCGTGCCGATCGCCGAGGGCGAGAGCTATGGCATCGTGTCGGGCGCGTAGCCCGATCTACGCTTCCAGCTTTGCATCGAGCGTGATCTCGATTGCGCCGAGTGCGCGCGAGACCGGGCAGCTCTCCTTGGCTTTTTTCGCGAGTTCGAGGAACTGCGCCTCCTCCATGCCCGGCACGTCGCCGCGCAGCGTGAGCGCGCTCTTCGAGATCGTGTTGCCCTTGCCCTCGACAGGACCGACGGTCACTTCCGCGCTCGTCGTCAGCTTGGCTGCAGGATGGCCGGCCTCCTGCAGGAAGAACGACAGCTGCATCGTAAAGCAGCTGGCATGCGCGGCGGCGATCAGTTCTTCGGGGTTGGTCGCAGACTTGCCGCTCTCGTCTTCGAAGCGCGCCTTGAAGGTGTAGGGGCTGTCCTTCAGCACGCCGCTCTGCAGCGAGATCGCGCCATTGCCGTCCTTGAGTCCGCCGGACCAGACGGCTTGTGCGGTGCGTTTCATGTGGCTCTCCAGAGGTTGTTGCTGGAGAGGAGATAGGTCTCGACCTCGCAGGGAGGGAGCGCTTCAGCAGAATTGTTGGAAAACAAGTGGGGCGGCTTCTGTTGCCAGGCGCCGCCCCGAGCCCCGCCTTAGCTGGCTAGAGCTAAGGACTTAAGTGTTCGGACTAGGTCCGCTGCTTACGCAGCAAGAGCTTGGTCCTGAGCAAAGTTGTCATTGGCAACTATTGCGTAAGAGGCTTCTATCGGGGCCAAAGCGGGCAAAGTCGTCGTCTTTACACGTCCGTCGATCCTGTGTCGGCCCCAGACAGCCCGGCCAATGCCCGGGGTGAAATCTGGTGGAGCCGCCGGGCACTGCCCCCGGGTCCGGTCCGCTTATTACACGTGAGTTTATCGCCATAGTTCCTTGCGGAACGAGTTCAATATAGGCGCGAAAAACCTAACCGCCAACCTAATGCTGCGTCACGCAGAAGGCCCTAGTGCTGGGTCACGCAGAAGGCGTTGAGACGGTTGCCATCCGGGTCGCGGAAGCAGGCCGCATAATAGCCGCCACGCTCGCCGGGTTCGGCCTCGCTCCGCCCACCCTGCGCGAGGGCGAGGTCGTAAAGCCGTTGCACCTGTTCCGGGTCAGCCGCCTGGAGGGCGACCACTTCCGTACCACAGGCCGCCACGCGTCCATTCCGGGGCGCTTCCACGCTGATCGCGGCCGGCGCGCCAGGGACGCCCCAGGCGACACATCCATCGCTTTCCAGCGACCGGCGCGAACCAAGCTCCCGTGCGATCCGCTCGTAGAACTTCACGGCCCGCGGCAGATCCCGCGTATCCAGCGTCACATAGCCTTGCATGACCATCTCCCGCGTTCGAATCGACTCAGAATCGACGTTGAGAACAGACATAGAACATCGGTCGATGTTCTGCAAGTGTTCTCATCGCTCGCGGCGCTGAGAGCCCCTTCAATGTTTGTGGCGTAAGCTCTCGTTTCGCGTACCATGCGGGTTCCACTGATACCCTGGGGAGGGACGCCATGAAGAAGCTCGTCGCCGAGTTTATCGGCACTGCGACGCTCGTGTTTTTCGGTTGCGGCGCAGCCGTCCTCGCCGGGCCAGAGGTTGGCCAGCTGGGGATCTCCTTTGCGTTCGGTCTGGCCATCGTCGCGATGGCCTATGGCATCGGGCCGATCTCGGGCTGCCATGTGAACCCCGCCGTCTCCTTTGGCGCCTTCATGGCCGGGCGGATGAGCGCCAACGAGATGGTGATGTACTGGGTGGCGCAGTTCATCGGCGCACTGGCCGGGGCGGGCATCCTCTATCTCATCGCCAACGGGCAGGCGGACACGCTGACCAACGGCAATGCGGGTTATGACATCGCGAAGAACGGTCTGGGCGCGAACGGCTTCGGCCCGGGCTATCTCGGCGAGTATTCGATGACCGCAGCTTTGGTTTTCGAGATCGTCGCGACATTCCTTTTCGTGGTCGTCATCCTCGGCGTCACGGCGAAGGGGTCGCCCGCACTGCTGGCAGGGCTGGCGATCGGCCTGACGCTGGTGGTGATCCACATTGTGGGCATCCAGGTAACAGGCGTGTCGGTGAACCCGGCGCGCTCGTTCGGGCCCGCCGTGTTTGTGCAGGGTGATGCGCTGCAGCAGCTCTGGCTCTTCATCGTTGCGCCGCTGGCGGGCGCTGGCCTTGCCGGCCTGTTGTTCCGCGCGAAGGTGCTGGA
>CALRWU020000476.1:0-3187 GCA_943371945.1 Azorhizobium sp. AG788 | reverse complement strand
GATGTGCGCATGGAATTCACGATTGCGACCGGCAAGGGCTATGTCGCCGCCGACCGCAACCGTCCGGATGACGCCCCGCTCGGCTACATCCCGATCGACTCGATCTTCTCGCCGGTTGAGCGCGTTGGCGTGTTCGTCGAAGACACCCGCGCCGGTCAGGTGCTGGACTACGACAAACTCACCCTCGACATTCAGACCGACGGTTCGGTCACGCCGGAAAACGCCGTGGCCTACGCCGCGCGCATCCTGCAGGACCAGCTGCAACTCCTCATCACCTTCGACGAACCGGTCGCCGCGACGGCGTCTGACGACGAGCCGGACCTGGGCTTCAACCCGGTGCTGCTCAAGAAGGTCGACGAGCTCGAGCTTTCGGTGCGTTCGGCCAACTGCCTGCGCAACGACAACATTGTCTACATCGGCGACCTCATCCAGAAGTCGGAAGCGGAAATGCTCCGCACTCCCAACTTCGGCCGTAAGTCGCTCAACGAGATCAAGGAAGTGCTCGCTTCGATGGGCCTCCACCTCGGCATGGACGTTCCGTCCTGGCCGCCGGAAAACATCGAAGATCTCGCCAAGAAATACGAAGATCACACCTGATTTTTATAGGAGCCGGCCTGCTGAAGGCTGGATGATAAAATGCGCCACGGTTTCGCGCTCCGCAAATTCAATCGCACCGCTGCGCATCGCAAGGCGATGTTCTCCAACATGTCGGGCGCGTTGATCCGCCACGAGCAGATCACGACCACGCTGCCGAAAGCCAAGGAGCTCAAGGCCGTCGTCGACAAGCTGATCACGCTCGGCAAGAAAGGTGGCCTCTCCAACCGCCGCCTCGCCGCCTCGCAGCTCAAGGAAGCTGATGTGGTCGTGAAACTCTTCGACACGCTCGCCGAGCGCTACAAGGACCGCAAGGGTGGCTACACCCGCGTTCTGAAAGCTGGCTTCCGTCATGGCGACAACGCTCCGCTCGCAATCATCGAGCTGGTCGATCGCGATGAAGACGCCAAAGGCGCCGACGACCGCGCCCGCGCTGAAGCTGCTGCCGAAGCCGCCGAATAGGCTGATCCGGCCCATGGGTTATGGAATTGGCCGCCCCATCCGGGCGGCCTTTTTCGTTCCGGCGTCGGTGCTCCGCACTGCCCCGGAGCAAAAAGGGTCATTCCGCCTCATAGCCCTGCTGTGGCTCAGCCTTGTTTGCGCCGGAATCTGCACCTTATTTTTCAGTCAGTACCGTTCATCGGGCCGGCCGCGCCGGCATGGGCGTGGAGACATGGCATGAACCGTCAGAACATCATCCTTGCAGCATCCGCAGGCATCGCGACCGCGTTGGCCATGCTGGCGGTGCCTGCGGTTGGGCAACTTGTTTCACAGGGCAGCCAGCCTGCGGCGCTCGTGGCTGCACCCAGTTCGGAAATCGCGCCGGTGGACACGCGGATCGTACCTGAGTCCCAGCTCGGACTGCAGCAGTCCTACGCCCCGATAGTCCGCAAGACGGCGCCGGCGGTCGTGAATGTGTATTCCTCGGTCAACGTCACCCGCTCCAACTGCCCTTACGCGAATGATCCCTTCTGGGCGCAGGTCTATTGCGGTCGCAACACGCAGACCCGTAGCGAGAAGGTCGACAACTCGCTCGGCTCTGGCGTCATCGTCGGCGCCGATGGCGTCATCGTCACCAACAACCATGTCGTGGAAGGCGGGCAGGAATTTCGCGTCGTGCTGAACGACCGACGCGAATTCCCTGCGCAGCTGGTGATGAAGGACGAGCGCACCGACCTTGCCGTGCTCCGCATCGACGCCGGAGCGCAGCCGCTGCCGATGCTCAACTTCGCAGACACGCGCAATGTTCAGATCGGCGATCTCGTGCTCGCCATCGGTAACCCGTTCGGCGTCGGCCAGACCGTCACCAGCGGCATCGTCTCCGCGCTAGCCCGCACAGACGTCGGCGCATCCGACTTCGGCTCCTTCATCCAAACCGACGCCTCGATCAATCCGGGTAACTCTGGCGGCGCACTGGTCGACATGCAGGGCCGGCTGGTCGGCGTGAACTCGATGATCTTCTCGAAGGGCGGCGGCTCCAACGGAATCGGCTTTGCCATTCCGGCTGAAATGGTCCGCCGCGTCGTCGATGCAGCCGTCCACGGCGGCACGCTGGTTCGCCCCTGGATCGGCGCCAAGGGCGAGACAATCGACAGCGCCAAAGCCAAGGCCCTCGGCCTCGATCGTCCGCGCGGCGTGCTGATCGCTGATGTCTTCAAGGGCGGCCCAGCCGACAAGGCTGGCCTCAGAGAGGGCGACGTTGTGCTCACCGTCGACGGCCGGGAAGTGTTCGATGATCGCGGCATGAAGTTCATCGCCGCCACCAAGGCCGAAGGCGAAACCGCCAGTCTCGCCGTGCTGCGTGGCGGGCAGCCGAAGCAGATCTCGATCAAGATGGCGGCCCCTCCGGGCACGTCCAAGGCCGAGGTGGTGCAGGTGCAGGGCAGCAACCCCTTCGCCGGCGCAGTCGTGGTGGAGCTCTCGCCGGCGCTCGGCGAGGAACTCGGTGTTGATGCCTATAACGGCGGCATGTGGGTCTACAGCGTCCCCCCGCGCACCATCGCCCGCAATGTCGGCTTCCAGCCCGGCGATATCGTGCGCGAGATCAACGGCAAGACGATCCGCACCAAGGCGGACTTCGACTCGGCCCTGAAAGTCGCGGAAGCCAACCCGCCCGCCACCTGGCGTCTCGCCACCGAGCGCAACGGCCAGCGCATCGAGTCGGAATTGCGGGGCCGCTGACCGCTGTCCCATGGCGACTGGTACCGGGCGACGCGCCGCGCTAGATCAGTGACGTGAGCGATCTCTTTGAAGCTGCCGGCCTGACCGATGATGCGCCCCGTCCGCTGGCGGACAGGCTGCGCCCGGAAACCATCGAGGATGTGGTCGGGCAGGATCACCTGCTCAGCGCCGAGGGCCCTATCGGCCGCATGCTGGCGCAGGGCCGTCTCGCCAGCCTGATCCTGTGGGGGCCTCCTGGCACCGGCAAGACCACGATCGCGCGCCTTCTGGCCAAGCGCGCCAAGCTCGATTTCGAACAGCTCTCCGCAATCTTCTCCGGTGTAAAGGATCTTCGCGCCGCCTTCGAGAAAGCCGAAGGCCGCCGGGCGACAGGCAAGGGCACGCTCCTTTTTGTCGACGAGATCCATCGCTT
>CALRWU020000475.1:0-3189 GCA_943371945.1 Azorhizobium sp. AG788 | reverse complement strand
GCCTGCTGAGCCGCCCCCCACACCCTACCCTCTCCCCACAAGGGGAAGAGGGGTAAGCCATCGCGGCAGACCCAGTGTGGTAACGACCGCATTCGCGGGTCATGCGTTCGGCCTTGATCGTGTTCGTCGTTCCGAGGCTTTCGCGCCTACACACGCAGCGGCATCAGGACGTACTGCGCGCCTTCGTCCTTGGCGTCGAGAACGCGCGCGGGCGAGGCTGCATCGTTGAACTCGATACGCGTCTCGTCGCTTTCGATCTGGCCAGCGACATCGAGCAGGTATTTGGCGTTGAAGCCGATCTCCATGGCTTCGGCGTCGTAATCCGCCTCGACATCCTCGACGCCGTTGCCGGATTCCGAATGCGTCACCGCCAGCGTCAGCTTGCCGGCCGAAATCGACAGCTTCACGGAGCGGGAGCGCTCTGCCGACACGGTGGCGACACGATCGACCGCATCCTTGAAAAGCTTGGTGTCGATGGTGAGAATGCGGGTGTTGTCCTTGGGAATGACGCGCTGATAGTCGGGGAAGGACCCGTCGATCAGCTTCGACGTCAGCACAGCCTCGCCGACGCGGAACACGATCTTCGAGTCCGACGCCTCGATCGTGATGATTTCAGGCGCATCATCAAGAAGGCGACGCACCTCGGCCACGGCCTTGCGCGGCACGATCACGCCTTTCAACTTGTCCGCGCCCTTGGGGGCTTCAGTTTCAGCCAGCGCCAGGCGATGGCCATCCGTCGCAACGGCGCGCAGCACATTGCCTTTCGCGCCCTTGGCGTGATGCAGATAAATACCGTTCAGATAGTAGCGGGTTTCTTCGGTCGAGATCGCAAACCGCGTCTTGTCGATGAGGCGGCGCAGCTCGGCGGCAGCCATGTCGAATTTCACGGGGGCCGCTTCCTTGGCCATAGTCTGGAAATCCGACGCCGGCAGGGTCGGCAGGCCGAATTTGGAGCGGCCGGCCGAAATCGATAGGCGGCCTTCGGACAGGTCGAGGACAACCTCGGAGCCTTCCGGCAGCTTGCGCACGACGTCGAAGAAGGTCTGGGCCGGCGCGGTGACGGAACCTGCCTTTTTCACCGTGGCCTCGGCCGCGTCTGTCGCCTCGATATCGAGGTCGGTTGCGGTGAGGCGCAGGCGGTCGCCCTCGGCCTCCATGAGGATGTTCGACAGAATAGGGATCGTGTTGCGCCGTTCGACCACGGCCTGAACGTGGGACAGCGCCCGCATCAGGGCATTGCGGTCGATGGTCAGTTTCATGTCGCCCGGTTCCTGTCAGTCTGCGCCCGGTGGGCGCCTGCGGCTTCCCGAAAGAGTTCGGCCCGCCATCCCCAGCTATCGGGAAGGACGGGCGGGAACATTAGCGAATTGCCGCGCCGCGAAAAGGCCTGTTGAGGGCAAACTGCCCCCTATCAACAGGCCCTCCCCAGTTTGCATCGCCCTGGGCGCATCAAAGCGCCGTTCCCGACCGTATTTCGGTCGGGAACCAGGCAGGGAACCCGATCAGCGCGTATTGCGCGGGTCCGCCATGATGCGCTGCTCCAGCTGGCGCAGTTCGTCGGCCATGGCCTCGTTCGAGGCGACCATCGCCGCAATCTTCCGATAGGCGAAAAGCACTGTTGTGTGATCCCGATCGCCGAACATCCGCCCGATCTGCGGGTAGGAGCACTTGGTCAGCTGGCGGCTGAGATACATCGCATACTGGCGCGGCAGGGCGTACTGGCGCTTCCGGCAGGCCGATTCCAGCTCGTTCTTGGTGACGCCGTAGGCTTTGGCCGTCACGTCCTTGATCGTGTCGATCCGCGGCGCGCGCGAGGGAGCGCCGCCCATCTGCAGCTGGATCGATTTCTCGACCGCGTTGCGATCGATCGGCTTTCCGGCCAGGACGGTGCCGCAATAGACGTTACGGACGGCGCCGCAGAGCGCACGGCCCGAGGCTGGCAGGCGATCGGCCAGAAGGTCGATCCACTCTTCGGTCAGGTCGAATTCGGTATCGATCGCAGCTGCTGCCTTGGCGACACTGTCGACGCGGGCGCGCAGGATCTCGCGGCGCAGGTTACGCTCGGGCAGATCCATCTGGGCGATGACGCCGCCATGGATCTCGTCGCGCATGCGGTCGTCGAGCTGGTCGATCAGCGCCGGCGTCTGGTCGCAGGCGAGGACCACGACGCCGCCATTCGAGACGATCGCGCGCAGATGTGAGAAGAACTCGACCAGCGTGCCCGGCTTGGAGCAGATGAACTGGAAATCGTCGAGCAGCACGACCTTGGCGCGACGCACCAGCGTGCGCAGGTCAGACGTATCTTTCCGCTTCACGCCATCCACGAACGCGACCGTGAAGTCTTCCGAGCTCATATAGAGCACGCTGCCCTCGCCGCGCGTCGTACGCAGGGCGGCCTCGATGCCTTTCAGCAGGTGCGACTTGCCGACGCCGTGCGGGCCGACAATCGTCACGACGTTCGCGGACACGCCCGCGCCCATCGCCAGGCGGCGCGCAAGACCGAAGGCCACGCGGTTGGAATCGCCAACCATGAAATTCTCGAGCGTCGGCGCTTCCTCGTCCGAGCCGCCCGTCATCGGCGGCGCAAATTCGTCCGCTTCGTCATCAAACCCGTCCTCGCCAGGCGTGGATGCCGCAGCAGCGGCATGACCAGCGCGCGCGAGGGCCATCACGTCGTTGGAGATGCGCTCGCGCGCTTCGATACGCACGCGGCGGCCGCTGCGATCAGCCTGCTCCCAGGCCTGCTGGATGAAATGGCCGAAGTCAGTCTCGACCCGCGCGCGCTCATGCTCGCTGGCGGCGGAGAGAAGAATTTCGCCGTTCACTTCGGCGACGAGTTCCAGACCGGACAGCCAGCTGTCGAATTTCACATCACCGAGACGACGACGCAGCAACGCGCGCGCCGAGTCCCAGATTGCCGGAATTTGTTCGTGCGTATTTTCAGTCGACGCAGCGCCCCTCCCTGCTTGCGCCAGATCGACCGCGCGCGGAGCTCCGCCGGCGCCGCCGGGAGAGAAACGTGTAGTGGTTTGTTTATTGATCATGGCCCCTCATCTACCCTTTCAAGGCGATGCCCTCCTTGTCTTTTCGGACACAATGAGTCCCCGACAGCTCCAGCCCCGGAGCCGCAGAACGTGTTCGAACGAAGGAAAGGGTACTCGCTACGGAGGAGAGTTTTTGTCCCAACGA
>CALRWU020000474.1:0-3211 GCA_943371945.1 Azorhizobium sp. AG788 | reverse complement strand
GCCGGCTTCGACCGCTTCACGCACCAGCGCGCCGTGTTCAAGACCGGTTTCTTCAACGCCGCGTCGCTGCTCTCACCGCCCTACGGCCCACGCGCAAAACGCTTGCTGAAATTCCTCATGCGCTGATTGCGACCCGCCTGTCGGACGCCTATGTCGGTATGCGATAGATGGGACATTCCTGCAGGCGCGATGGCTTCTGGAAATCCGTTTCTGTCGGCCACGTCAGCTGCGCATCCGCGCCAATGAGATCCAGTGGCTTCTTTCCAAACGTCTCGGCCGCTTTCCATCTGTCGGTCGAGCAAAGCGCGTTCACGTTGAGCGCGATCACCTGCGCATAGGTTTCTTCCCACTTTGTCTTGTCGAGACTCCGCCGCTCCATCTCCGCTTTAACGCTCGCCTCAAGTCCGCGCGCGCTGATCGCAAACGTCGCGGATGCTGAAGAGGCTGGGGCAACGCTTCGCAGCGAGACGGACGGTCCAGGCTGCGAAGCATCTGGTAGGTCCAGGCCAGGTTGAGAGGTGGCCGCCTGCGTCTGCGCAAGCGGCGGAGGCGACACGATCGGCACCGGAGGAACGGCGACCGCAGGTGGTGCTGGCGCAGCAGTGGGTTGCGGAGACGGCGTCGCCAGACGCGTACCCGGCTGGCCGAACAGCATCTGGCCGCCATAGGTCAACGCGACGCCGATGATGCCTCCGAGCACGGCGCCGAGCGCGAAGATGGCGCGGCGCTTCGAGCGGCCGGGGCGCAGCACCTGGAACATCTTGCGCAGCTCGTTCGGGATTTTGCCCGCGCGCATGTAGGCGACCCGGCTGATGTCGCGATCGATGGGAAGCGCCATGTCTCCGATGAATTCCCATGGTTCCTGCGCCGTGACGGGCGGTGACCCGTCACTCGGCGCAGTCAGTTCCCCGATCAGGCCAAACAGCGCCTCGACCCGCACGCTTGAGCGCATCGGCGCGTCTGCGAGGGCTTTCAAGGCGCGGCGTCGGGCGACGTCCCAGACCGCATCTCCCGTCGCGATGGACATGGAGTCTATGGCGGCGAAGAACCTGCGCTTCTGCACTTCGGCGATGCTGCCCGGTGACCAGACCAGTCCGCTTCGCTTGAAGGCGCGGGGCTGCAGAGCCTCGGACAGCGACTGTGTCAGCGCGCGTACCGCCGGCGGATCACCGGGCGTCCACTCCACGAATGAGGCATGCCTGCCGGCTTCAGTCTTGAGGTCGCGGGCGAACGTCTCGAACTTCGCCGTCTCGAACCGCTCGACCTCGCCAGGCTCCTTGGTGAACCAGGCCGGCGCAATCGCAACGACGCTCTTGCGCCGCACCATCGAGTCGATGCCTGCCGGCGACAGGCCCGGGTCAAGGCTGATCGGCACGAGCTTGTCCATCGCAAGCGCAGCCGACATCTCGAGCCAGCAAGGATCGGATTCTGCATAGGATCGCGTCAGTACTGCAACGACTGCATTGGCGTTGCGCAGGCGCTTGCCCACATAGGGGAGGCGGTAGGCGTCAGTGGGTATGGCATCCGATTCGGCGTCGATTGCTTGGTCGAAGACGATCTCAACGCCCTCGGGAGTGGCCTTGCGCAGGCGCTCGACCAGTTTGAGCGCGAGATCGCGATCCTGGTTTGCGTACGAAACGAAGACGAGCGGCATTGATGGGGTGCCTGGAGAAAGTTCCACGACCCTAGCACGCGATTTCTCGCTTAGAAGCGATGTCGATTAGGAGAGCGCGAAATTCACCCCACACGGGAGCGTTGCGCCACCCGCTGCCTCATTGGTGATCGCGGAGTCCAAGAACGCGTTTCGCCACCACATTGAGGTTCACTTCGGACGTACCGCCTTCGATCGAGTTGCCTTTGGCGCGCAGCATTGATCGCGTCGACATGATTTCGCCCGGCTTGAAGCCTTCGCCTTCCCAGCCAAGACCCTGATAACCCATGGCTTCGACCTGAAGCTCGGTCTTGGTCTGGTTCATTTTCGCAGCGGCATACTTGATGATCGACGTCGCAGGTCCAACGTCCGCGCCGGCCTTCGCCAGTTCGGTGTTGCGCTGGATCGTGAGCATGAAAGCCTGTTCGTACATCATCTGTTTGGTGACGCGCGCCCTCAGGTCCCCGTCAGCCATGATGCCATCCTGAGTGCCGACGTATTTCTTGGCGATGTCGGCCAGCGTCGGACCGGAATTGCGATCCGCGCCGAAACCGGTCGCGGAGATGTTCTGGCGTTCGTACTGCAGCAGGCGCTTGGCGATGTCCCAGCCCTTGCCCGGCGTGCCGATAAGCTGGTTCTTGGGCACCTTCACGTCGGTGAAGAAGGTTTCGCAGAAGGGCGACGAGCCAGAGATCAGCAGGATCGGCCGCGTCTCGACGCCCGGTGACGTCATGTCGAACAGCACGAAGGAGATCCCTTCATGTTTCTTAGTGAAGTCGGTGCGGACGAGACAGAAGATCCAGTCAGCGTGATTGGCGTAGGACGTCCAGATTTTAGATCCGTTGATCAGCCAGTGATCGCCCTTGTCCTCGCACTTGGTCTGCAGGGCGGCGAGGTCGGAGCCGGCGCCCGGCTCGGAATAGCCCTGGCACCAGCGCGTCTTGCCCGCGACGATGTCCGGCAGGAAGCGACGCTTCTGTTCCTCGTTGGCGTATTCGAGCAGCACTGGTCCGAGCATCCAGATTCCGAAGGAAGCCAGTGGCGCGCGCGCATTGATGCGCTTCATTTCCTGGTCGAGCACGATGGCTTCCGCCTTGGAGAGCCCGCCCCCGCCGTATTCCTTCGGCCAGCTCGGCGCGGTCCAGCCCTTGGCGACCATGCGGTCGAGCCAGACTTTCGAATCCGGGTTCACGAATTTCTGGCCGCGGCCGCCCCAGACAACTTCCTCCTCGACCGTTGGCGTGCGCATGGAGGCCGGGCAGTTCGCCTCCAGCCAGGCGCGGGTCTCGGCGCGGAAAGTCTCAAGGTCGGCCATCGGTAACTCCCGGATCGGCATGTCCTGTTGCGACGTCAGGGCTAAAGCCGGGGCGCGAAGGGGTCAAGCGGCGACAGATTGGCGGGAGAACCAACCGGGGATAAGGAGCCGTACTTGCCGAGCGTACGCGATCCGGTGTGCACGCCGAGCATGTTCAGGGCGTGGATGGCGGCAAATACCACCACGATCATCGCCAGAACCGTAACGCTCGTCCAGGAAATCCAGAGCGGCTTCAGGCTGTCCTT
>CALRWU020000473.1:0-3215 GCA_943371945.1 Azorhizobium sp. AG788 | reverse complement strand
TGGCTTGCTGCTCGGCCTGTTCTTCCTTGGCGTCGGCATGTCGCTTGATCTCAATGTGGTCGTCGAGAACTGGCAGATCATTGCCGGCGGCGTTGTTGCCTTCATCGTCGTGAAGTTCATTGGAATCTACGTCGTCGCCCGGCTGTTCGGCGCGAAAAACCGCGAGGCGATCCACCGCGCCTCCATGTTCGCGCAGGGTGGTGAATTCGCCTTTGTGCTCTACGCCACTGCGCTCTCGGCCGGCATCATGGATACTGAAACCGCCGCCGGGATGACGGCCATCGTGATCCTCTCCATGGCGCTGACGCCGCTGCTGGTGATGGCGGTCGAGCGCCTGACACCGCCCGAGAAGGCGTCCATGGACGGTATCGAAGAAGCGTCAGACCTGCATGGGCGCGTGCTGTTCGTGGGCTTTGGCCGGTTCGCGCAGGTTGTCTCGCAGCCCCTGCTGGCCAAAGGGATAGATGTTTCGATCATCGAGATCGACGTCGAGATGATCCGGGCCGCCGCCACGTTCGGTTTCAAGATCTATTACGGCGACGGCACCCGCCTCGACGTGCTGCGCGCATCAGGCGCCACGCATGCCGAAGCCATTCTGGTCTGCGTCGAGAAGGCGGAAGTGGCGGACAAGATCGTCGAACTCTGCAAGTCCGAGTTTCCGCACGCCAAGCTATTTGTTCGCGCCTTCGATCGCGGCCACGCGCTGCGCCTCATCAATGCAGGCGTCGAGTATCAGCTTCGCGAGACGCTTGAGTCCGCCCTGGTGTTCGGCCGCAAGGTGATCACCGAACTTGGCGTTGCTGAGGAAGAGGCCGACGAGATCATGCTCGATGTCCGCCGTCGCGACGAGCAACGCCTGGAACTTCAGCTTGCCAGCGGACTGCGAGCGGGGCTCACACTCATGCGCGGCAACACAGCAACGACGCAACCAGCGCCCCTCATCGTGCCGCGCCGCGAAAGCAGGGGGCTCAACAAGGAGGCGGCCGACGCTATCGAGGACAAGGAAGAGGCCTGACGGCCTAGTCCTTCGCGCGTTCCACGTAAGCGCCGTCTTCGGTGTTGACGATGATGCGGGGGCCCGTGCCGATGTGCGGGGGCACCATGACGCGGATGCCGTTCGACATCTTGGCCGGCTTGTAGGAGCCCGACGCCGTCTGGCCTTTCACGACCGGTTCCGTCTCGACAATCTCGAGCGTCACGCGCTGGGGCAGCTTGATCGCCACCGGGCGGCCGTCGAACATCAGCAGGTCGCAGTCCATGTTTTCGCCGAGATAGGAGGCGTCGTCGCCCAGCATGGCGGCCGGCACCATCACCTGCTCATAGCTGGTCGGGTTCATGAAGACGTAGAGTTCGCCGTCCTTGAACAGGAACTGGTGTTTCACTTCCTCGACGAACGCCAGGTTCAGCTGGTCCGTGGTCTTGAAGGTCTCGACCACTTTCACGCCGTCAGAGATGCGGCGCATGTCGATCGTCGCGGTCGGCGTGCCCTTGCCCGGGCGATAGGTTTCGGCCTTGAGGACGGTGTAGAGCTGGCCGTCCTCCTGCTCGAGAACGTTGCCCTTGCGAACGTCGCTGGCGATGACTTTGACCACGGGATACGCCTTTGTATTTGGGCCGTTGCCAGAGTATGGCTCGACCGACTGGAAACTGTTGAAGCGGCGCGGTCATACAATGCCCCGTCCCTGCGGCCAAGCCCGGCTTTGTTAGCCATCCGGAGACTCGCGTGAGCGGCCCAACCCCCTGGTGGAACAAGGAATCCCACGCCGACCGTCGCCCATTCCTGATGGCGCGGGGGCGCATCCGGGATGCGGCGCGGTCCTGGTTCGGGCGAAACGGCTTTACCGAAGTCGAATCCGGCGCGCTGCAGGTCTCGCCCGGAAACGAGGCCCACCTGCACGCATTTGCCACGTCGCGACTGAATGAGGCGGGCGAGGGGCGACCCGTTTACCTTCATACTTCGCCGGAATTCGCGGCCAAGAAACTGTTGGCGGCCGGCGAGACGAAGATCTTCGACTATGCCCGTGTCTATCGGAACCGCGAGGCGGGTCCGCTTCACGCACCGGAATTCACCATGCTGGAATGGTATCGGGCAGGTGAGCCGTACGAAGCCGTGATAGCGGACTGCGTCGAGATATGCCGGCTCGCGGCGCGAGAGGCGGGGCAAGGCAAGTTGAGCTGGCGCGAAGGCGTCTGCGATGCGGAGGCTGAACCGGAGCGGCTGACGCTCGTGGATGCATTTGCGCGGCATGCCAGGATCGATCTTGAAGCTGTGCTGGGCGATCGGGATGGGATGGCGGCGGCGGCAAGGTCGACCGGCGTGCGCGTTGGGGAGAGTGATAGCTGGTCGGACATCTTCAGCGCCGTTCTCGTCAGGCATGTGGAGCCGAAGCTGGGGCAGGGCCGCCTTACGGTGCTGTGCGAGTATCCGGCTGAGGAAGCGGCGCTGGCTCGGCCGCTGGGGCGAGACCCACGCTTCGCCGAGCGGTTCGAGTTGTATGCGTGCGGCGTTGAACTGGCCAACGGCTTTGGCGAACTGACGGATGCCGATGAGCAGCGCCGCCGCTTCGAGGCGGAGATGGACGTCAAGCAAGCGACCTATGGCGAGCGCTATCCGCTCGACGAAGACTTCCTCGCGGCGCTGGCTCACATGCCTGCAGCGAGCGGAGTGGCCCTGGGTTTTGACCGTCTGGTGATGCTGGCGACGGGTGCGCGCCGGATTGCAGATGTTCTCTGGACGCCGCCGCTCTGAGCCTGTCCTATGCGGCAAAGAGGTACGTCATGATCCGATCCTTCGCCGCCGCGCTCGTTGCGCTTCCGATGCTGGCCAGCTGCGCCACGTTCGAGCCGGAGCCGTGCACGGCGAAATGGTTCGACTGGAAGACCGAGCGCATTCTCGGTCAGTTCGTTTATGACCACCGTAAACAGATCGATGACCTCCGCGATGTCGCGCCGACCATGTTCGGACCCGAGGGTGGTCTCGAGGCGATCGCGCCCAGCTCGCTGCTGATCCTCACGGCGATCGGCGCCCTTCAGCTGACGCTGGATTTCGCTCAGGACACCTGGCCCGAGGTCGAGCAAGCCATTGGCCAATGTTCCACCGCCCCCAAGGCGAGCCGCCTTTTTGGGGATATGCTGAGGCGCGAAGGGGTGGATGATCGCGCGGTTCGCGCCATCGAGGATCTCGGCAACATGATGGACAGATGAGGCGGGCGGGG
>CALRWU020000472.1:0-3218 GCA_943371945.1 Azorhizobium sp. AG788 | reverse complement strand
CGATAGACGACTCAACTACGCCTCCGGAAAGCGGAAAACAGGTGCATGTTCGGAAGCCCGAGGTGCAACCGTTCTCACTGTTTCAGGCCCTGCTCCTTTGCACCGAACCGATCTGCCGGGATTTCCCGTCCCCCGTCCAGCGTATTGAAATGCTCTCCCGAGATGGCGATGGCCTGAACAATGCCATTCTGGTTCAACCAAGCCTCACCCCATCGGACCTTTCCGTCCACGCATTTGCGAACCTTCCCCGAGCGTTCAACGCTCAGAGCCTGACATCGACCGGCCAGGCGCACATGAACCGTCTCGGTCCCCCGATCGTCATCATCATCTTCAAGAACGCAGATCTCTGCGGGCACGGACGGCTGTGAACCTGTCAGGCCGCTGCGTTGCCAGACGAACCTGAGCGAACCGATGCCGCCGTACATAAGGGCCGCGCCCCCGACGAACAGGATGACGCGTACAAGCCATGGTAGCGACGGATTATTGTCGTTGCCGTAGGCCTCGGGGTTCAGGGCAAACCAAATCCACACCAAGCCTATGGCCAGCCCCAGAACGCCTCGGAAGCTGATCTTGCTCTTGCCCGTTTTGCGCGCCATCGCCCCACCGTATACCGCCCGCGGATTACGAAATTTCACTCTGCCCAATAACAGGTGAACCGATTACCCGCCGTGATCACCCCGATTGGACTTTGCGCATACTGCGCCGCGGGTGTTGCAGCGATCGGTTGAGCCCACCACCCATTGCGGCCGCTATGTGTTTGGCTTCGCGACAGCTGGTCCTGGCCGGTCGAGGTCACCAGCAAGATGACCGTAAACCCCCTCCCGGAATCCGACGACCCCACGCCAGAAGAGACCCGCCTCCTGCCCCGGCTGAAGATGGCGGCGAAGAATTTCGGTATCGGAATTGAGGCCGTCCGCATCGGCGATTGCCGTTAGCGACTACCACCCTCGCGCCCGACAGCAGCGGAATCGTCGCGACGTTCACCGCGAGAAACACAGCGGCTGCGCTGCCCGACAGCGGACTAGGCGAATGTCCGCTTTGGGTGGATTGTGTTGAAAAAGGCCGGTTGAAGCGGCGCCGTTGGCCTGATTCACTCTCCTGACGGAAGGGAGAGATGGCCATGATGGGTGATCGTCGGATCGACCAGACGGCGCTGTTTTATGAGTTCTCGCTCGAGCGCCACGTGCCGGCCGATCACATGCGGAGAGCGATCGACAGGTTCGTGGATCTCGAAGGCGTGAGGGCGCATGTAGCCCCGTTCTACAGTCCGATCGGCAGGCCTTCGATCGATCCGGAACTGCTGATCCGGATGTTGATCGTCGGCTATTGTTTCGGGATCAGGTCCGAGCGGCGGCTGTGCGAAGAGGTGCATCTCAACCTGGCCTATCGCTGGTTCTGTCGGCTTGGCCTGGACGGCGACGTGCCCGATCACTCAACCTTCTCGAAGAACCGTCATGGCCGCTTCCGTGAGTGCGATCTGCTGCGTCAGCTGTTCGAGACCGTCGTGGATCGCTGCATGACCGAGGACTTGGTCGGCGGCGAAGGGTTCGCAGCGGACGCCAGCCTGATTGCCGCCGACGCCAACCGTCAGCGGGGCGTCTCTGGCGATGCCGGCCTGCCGCCGGAGGCGGCGAGCCGGGCCATAGACGAGTACCTGGCGGTGCTGGATGATGCCGCCTTCGGCGGGGCGACGCCGGTTGTTCCCAAGTTCATCTCCCCAGCCGATCCGGCGGCCAGATGGACAGCCGCCGACAAGGGACCAGCCTACTTCGCCTATGCCACCAACTATCTGATCGACCTGGATCATGCCGTGATCGTCGATGTGGAGGCGACCACAGCCATCCGGCAGGCGCAGGTGGGGGCGGTCAAAACAATGATCGAGCGGGTGAGCGAGCGTCATGGTCTGAGGCCAGGCAGGATCGCCGCCGACACGGCCTACGGCTCTGCCGAGATGCTGGACTGGCTGGTGAACAACCGGCGGATCGAGCCGCATATCCCGGTAATCGACAAGTCCGCTCGGGACGACGGAACCCTCGCCCGAAGCGACTTCACCTATGACAAGGCCGCCGACACCTACCGCTGCCCTGCAGGCAAGGTCCTCAAGCGCAACCGCCGCGACTTCAGCAAGCCAAGACCCAATGCCCCGCCCGACGACACCTGGCGCTACCGGGCTTCAAAAGCCGACTGCGACGCCTGCGTTCTGAAGAGCCGCTGCTCTCCCAACACACCGGCCCGCAAGGTGACCCGTTCGATCCACGAAGACGCCAGGGACCACGCCCGTAACATCGCCATGACCGACGCCTACGTCACCTCAAGACGATAGCGGAAGAAAGTCGAGATGCTCTTTGCCCACCTCAAGCGGATCCTGAGGCTCGACCGCCTGCGCCTCCGCGGTCCCAACGGCGCCAGAGACGAGTTTCTCCTCGCCGCCACCGCCCAGAACCTCCGTAAGCTCGCCAAGCTGGTACCGCAGGCAATGCCAGCGCACGCATAGGAGCCGCTGACGCGGCGCTGCCTCTCTACTGCCCTCAGCTAAGAGCGGCCTTTTTCAACGGAATCCGCCAGGAGCGGACATACCTCTCATGCCCGCTTTGCGCCTCAGCGCCATTCGCCGGAACGGAACGGGGAGTTCGCTGACTGAGAGCACCACGCCATGTTACAGGATGGGGCTCAGGCGGCTGCTCTGGCCAGGACCGGGACGGACGCGAGCACCCGGAAGAGTTCGATCAGTTGAATCGGCTTGGGCAGGATGCCGTCCGCGCCGGCGGACATATATCTGGCCACATCATCATCAAAGACGTTGGCGGTCAGCATGTAGATCGGCGCCCCGCCCGCCAGGTCTTCAGCCCGAATCTGGCGTACCGCCTCCAAGCCGTCCATCACCGGCATGTTGACATCCATCAGAATGCAATCAAACCGCCCGGCTCGAAGGGCCTCGATGGCCTGGGCCCCGTCCTCTGCGAATGTGAGGTCAACTTCGGAGGGCCCCATCAGCACCTGCAGCACCCGACGGTTGGCGGGATTGTCCTCGGCCGCAAGGATTCGGAGTCCGGGACGGAGCTCGATAGTTTCGACTGTTTCGGTCGAACCGTCGGCATCGCTCTGGCTGGGTGAAAGCGCGCAGGTGAACCAGAAGCGGCTTCGACCGAGCTCATCCCTGTCGCAGCCGATCTCGCCGCCGAGCACACGGGCGTTGCTGGTGCAGATCGAAAGGCCCA
>CALRWU020000471.1:0-3232 GCA_943371945.1 Azorhizobium sp. AG788 | reverse complement strand
GCATCAGCCAGCGCGAGCGAATGAACGCTGGCGCTGGCCCCCTCCGTCACGCTGCTTCGCAGCGCGCCACCTCCCCCGGCTTCGCCGGTGGAGGCAAAGCGCACCGCTCTCTTGCCTCCCTCGCCGTGAGGCGGGGGAGGTGGCGCGCGCTTGCGCGCGTCGGAGGGGGCAGCCTCAGCTGTCGCGGACCGCCCCTCAATCAAAATCGCAAACCACCCACCTCGCACGCCCCGCGCGCGAGACCGCGACCGCATGCCTGCCTCAGAAATCCGCGCGTACGGCCACCCGGAAACTCCGCCCACTCATCGGCGCGATCTCCTTCAGCGGCGAGGTATGCAGGCGAACCTCCTCATCGGTGAGGTTCTTGCCTTCAAGTATCAGATGAACCCCGTCCGCAATGTCGAAGCCTAGCCGCGCATCCAGCGTCGTGTAGCTGTCGGTCGGCCGCTCGAAGCTGGCACTGTCATCCTGCTTCGCCGCGTACTGCGCCTGGATACGCCCCGTCACGCCATTCATCTCGCCTTCGATCCCGGCATTCACCGTCATCGGCGGGATCAGCGGTAGGTTGCCGCCGCTGTCGAGCTCCGCGCGCACGAAATCCGCCGAACCATCCGTCTTCCAGTCGACGCCGAACAGCGTGCCCAGTTTCGCATCGGCCTGCAGTTCGAACCCGGTGAAAGTCGCGCCCGCCTGCGTGTACTGGAAAATAGGCAGGTCTTCCTCAGCGCCAGGTTCGACCAGACCGGTATCCCGCAGATAGTTAAAGCGGCTAAAGTCGAACCGGTACACCGACCCCGACACATTGAAATCATCATCGTCCCACCGCGCGGTCAGCTCGGTGTTGATGCCCTTCTCGGTGTTGATCGCACTGTCGCCGACCAGGAACTGCGCCGTCGCGAGGTGCGGACCATTGGCGAACAGCTCAAGGTCCGTTGGCGCCCGCTCCGTGCTCGCAACCGATGCGCCGAGGAAGACGTGATCGCCCACATGCATGTGCGCGCCGAACGAAGCATTCCACGGCTCGAACGACCGCTTGCCGCCGACAATGTTGTCGACGTCGGCCGTGTCATACCGCAGCCCGCCTTCGAGACCCCACTCGCCCTGGTCGTACGTCTCGTAGATGAACACGCCCGTCGATTTCGAATTGGTCGGCCCGATCACCGACTCGTCGCCGATCGCTGCGAAATCATGCTCGGACGACTGCACGCCAACGCTACCCTCAAGCCCAGCGATCGGCGCATGCTGCGCCTCGACCCGCGCCTCCCAGCCATCATTGGTGAACACGGTCCCCGGCTGGCCCGGCCCCTCGAACTCGGTGTGCTCGTAGTCAACCTTCGAACCGGACGCGATGATCGACTTCAGCCAGCCATCATTGAACTTCAGGCCGCCGCGCAGGTCATAGCGCGTCTGGCTCATCTCGATGAACACGTCCGGCTCTGCGACCGTGCCGTACTCATTGTCCAGCTGCCGCACTGCGCCGCCGAGGAAAGCGCCATCGCCCACCCAGGTCAGACCCGCACTGATCGACTTCGTATCCACCGCCGAGTTCGGCAGCGTCCCGTTCGCAAACGTCGCCGGATCAACGCCATCCGCAACCGCATCCGCACGCGCAGCCGCGGTCAGAGCGAAGCCCGGAATGTCGACATCGCTCGTCTTCAGCTGCGAGCCATTGATCACGCCGACGAAATCGCCCCACACGCCAATGACGCGCCCCGCAACCTGCTTGCCTTCATCGGCACTGGTAAGCGCGCCATAAAGCGAGCCTGAAAAAGTCCTGTCCGGTTTGCTCTCGACGATCAGCCCGTCGATCACGTTGACCACGCCGCCCGTCGCGCCGCCGCCATACGCCAGCGACGCCGGCCCCCGCAAAATCTCGATCCGTTCGGCGCCCAGCGGATCGCTGGTCGTCGCATGATCCGGGCTCGCCGCCGACGCATCGACCACGCCGATCCCGTTGGCGAGCACTTGCACCCGCTCCGCCCCCAACCCACGTATGATCGGACGGCTCGCGCCGGGACCAAACGCGCTCGACGAAATGCCCGGCAGGCCCGCCAGCGTATCGCCCAGTCCGCCGGACAAGCGCTCGGTCAGCGCCGCACTGTCGAGCGACGTGGTGTTGGCGATCAGCTCGTCGCTCGCCCGCGCCGGTCCGACGCCGGTGACGATCACGACGTCGCCGCCACTGTCCGCCGCGTCATCGGGCGGCGTTGCAGGCGGTGTCTGCGCGAAGGCGGCGGGAACGAGAACCGCCGCGGCGGCAACGCTGACGAACAGACGGCTGGCAAAGCGCATGAGGGAGGACTCCACGTGTTACGGTGTAACGATATGATATACTGTAACAACGCGCAACCCTTTCGTTTCCGTCTGCGGCAAAGCGGACTTCCTGCCGGCAGCCCTGCCCATGGCTCGCCTTTCACGCTAACGAGACGCCGCCGCCCGGAGACTCCCGTTTGCTGAAGCACATCCCGAACGCACTGACGCTCATGCGCCTCATCCTGGCGCCGGTGATCGCGTGGCTGCTCTGGGCAGCGTTCGACCTGTCGCGCCGGAGCAAGCCAGTGATGACGTCGGAGATCATGCACGATATCGCAACCTGCATGTTGATCGCGGCCGCGCTCTTTGTTGTCGCCGCTCTCACTGATCTCTTCGATGGCATGGCCGCTCGTGCGTTCAATGCTCAATCGAAACTCGGCCGCATCATCGACCCGATTGCCGACAAGGCGCTTGTCGGCCTTCCATTGATCGCTTTCTCGATCAGCCTTCCAGACAATGCTTTTCCGCCTGTGTCGATTATCGCAGGCGCCACAGCGGTTATCGTCATCCGCGATGTCATGATGACCGCAATCCGCCTGACATCTCCCGACGGTGAAGGCGCGCGCGTCTCATCCCTGGCAAAGTGGAAAACGGCTCTTGAACTTCTGGTTGTCGGCTCGATGCTTGTTCTGCTGACGATCAGCGACCATCTCTCACTGCAGGCACTAATCGAGCATCCAGATTTTTATGCTCCGCCGGCCTTTGCAGAACCGATCATCTGGGTCTGGCTCGCGCTTCTGGTCATCACAGCCGCGCTCTCCGCCTACACCGGCTGGCAGTACCTGCGGCCCGCCAAGAAAGGCGGAGTGCGAAAAGCTGACCCCCAGAAACGCGACGGCCGCGTCTGAGGGGGAATCAGACGCGGCCTTTGCGGGGCAAGCGGAGCGGGAGGGGGATCGTCGCTGCACTCACCTGTTAC
>CALRWU020000470.1:0-3233 GCA_943371945.1 Azorhizobium sp. AG788 | reverse complement strand
ACCGCCAAGGCCATCACCCGCGTCAACTCCGCCTGGCCGACCGGCGGTCAAGCCGCGCCGCCGCCCCCCCAGGGGATGCAGGGTATGCCAGAAATGCAGGGCCAGCCGCTCCCGAACTAACCTGCTTCACGACGTTGTCCCGCCATAGTTGGGTGGTAGCTTCCTCCCTGCGTCATGAAGAATCGGCGCGGGCTGAAGGATGATGAACATGCGCGTTGCTGGCGGACTGGCTGTGGTTGCGTTTCTCTCGCTCGTCGGCGCTGCCTGGGCGACGCCTCCGGGCGTGACCGAGAAGGACGGCAGCTTCCTCTCGCCTGACGGCAAGCCGCTCTACACCTTCGCGAACGACCGCACTGCCGGCAAATCCAACTGCAACGCTGCTTGCGCTGCCGCATGGCCGCCGCTCGCAGCAGCAGCGGGCGCAGCTGCCGATGGCGACTGGAGCGTGATCACGCGCGACGATGGCTCCAGCCAGTGGGCCTACAAGGGCAAGCCGCTCTATGCCTTCAAGGGCGACACGGCGGGAAAGCCCGCGACTGGCGTCGGCCCGGCCTGGCCGTTGGTGGTGAAGTAGGGCTCAACTGCCGCGCCAAAACGGCGGGCTTTCGCCATTCCCCCAGACTCCCTAGATAGGGCTCCAGCAGCAGCCGGGGCAGCAGATGGCCTATGACTACGATCTCTTCGTGATTGGGGCCGGTTCCGGCGGCGTCCGCGCGTCACGACTGGCGGCCATGGCGGGAGCGAAAGTCGCCGTCGCTGAGGAATACAGGGCAGGCGGCACGTGCGTCGTGCGCGGCTGCATCCCCAAGAAGTACATGGTCTACGCCAGCGAGTTCGGTCGTTCGCTGCACCACATGAAAGGCTATGGCTGGACCGTCGAGAACGCGACCTATGACCACAATATGTTCATGGATCGCATGCATCGCGAGATCGACCGACTGTCTGGCATCTATGCGCGCAACGTGCGGAATGCGGGCGTCGAGATGATCGACGAGCGCGCCGAGTTCGAGGATGCACACACGCTGCGCCTTGTGAAGTCGAACCGCACCATCACGACTGGCAAGATCCTGATCGCCACGGGCGGCACGCCGTCCATGCCGGTCGATATCGAAGGCATCGAACTCGCCCTGTCCTCCAACGAGATGTTCCATCTCGATAAAATTCCAGAGCACATCGTCATTGTCGGCGGCGGCTACATCGCCATTGAATTTGCCGGCATCATGAGCGGCCTCGGCGCGCGCGTGTGCCTTGTCTATCGTGGCGAGACAGTGCTGCGCGGCTTCGATGACGATGTACGCACGCAAGTCCATGAGGAGTTGAAGCGCAAGGGCGTGAAGGTGATCACCAACGCTGCGCCCGTGAAGCTGACCAAGGATGGCGACAAGATCACCGTCCAACTTTCCAATGGCGAGACCGCAGGCGGCGACAAGGTGCTGTTTGCGACCGGTCGCGACCCAAACACGGACGGGCTCGGCCTCGCGAAGGCGGGCGTGAAGACGAATGACAAGGGTGCTGTGATCGTCGACGACAGTTCGCGTACCAACGTGCCGCACATCTTCGCTGTGGGCGACGTGACCGACCGGGTGAACCTGACGCCGGTTGCGATCCGCGAGGGGCAGGCATTCGCGCAATCCGAGTTCATGAACATGCCGACCACGTTCGATCACAAGGACATCCCGCACGCCGTGTTCGCCCAGCCGCCGGTCGGCGTCGTGGGCATGACAGAGGCCGATGCCCGCAAGGCGTTCGGCATGGTCGACATCTACAAGACCCGGTTCCGGCCCATGAAAGATATGCTCACGGGCGACGAGGAACGTGTGCTAATGAAAATCGTCGTACGGGCCGAGGACGAACGGGTCGTCGGCGTCCACATTGTGGGGCCGGATGCGCCCGAAATAATCCAGGCCGTGGCCATCGCCGTAAAGATGGGCGCGACCAAGGCGGACTTCGACCGCACCTGCGCCCTCCACCCCTCGATCGCCGAGGAGTTGGTGACGCTACGCGAGAAGTTCGTGCCGCCAGAGCTGAAGCCGGTTTGATATGAGCAAGCAAGACACCCCTCCCGGTCGCTGGACACCCATCAACTGGGGCTGGAAGTACTGGAACTATGCGATCATCGGCATTGGTCTGGTCGTGGGTTTCTGCGTCTGGGTGTTGCCGAACAAATGGGCCGACCCGGAAGTTGCCGGCCCCATGGCCGAGCGCTCCCGGTTGCAGCGGCAGTACAAGGAATGGAAGGCCGAGCAGGACGCGATCGAGAAGCGGATAGCCCGGGAGAACGAGGAAGCGGGTCTTGTCTATATCGAGCCCGGTACGAATCCTTTCCTGCCCCCGACCCCCGCGCCCGCACCGGCAGACAAGCCGTAACAGCTTCCGATTCCGCAACGCTCGCTTGACCTTGGGAGCGAACCGTCGGACGCCTGCTCCGAGCCCTGTCCCCAACTGGAGTTAGCCTGTGACGCCGCGGACGGTATCCGTCGTGAACATGAAAGGCGGCGTCGGCAAATCCACCACGGTGGCGAGCCTCGCCGAGGTGTTGTCGACTGAAGGCCTGCGCGTCCTTGTCATCGACCTTGATCCGCAATCCAACGTTTCGATGATGCTGGCGGGACAGGAGCGCTGGATCGAACTGCGCCAGAGCGAAAAGACGATCGACGCCTATTTCAATCAATACGTTTACGGCGGCGAGCCGCGCTTCTTCCGCGACTTCATCGCCACCAAGGTCAGCGACCTTAGCGGCGACCACACGCTCGACCTGCTGATTTCGACGCCGGAGTTCCGCTATATCGAGCGGCACGCGCTCGAGAAGTGGGTCGGCCAGGGTTTCGACATCCGGCAGCTCAACACGCGGTTCTCGCGCCTGACCAATTCTGCGATCGAGAACGTCAGCGACAGCTATGACGTCGTGCTGTTTGACTGTCCGCCGGGCATCTCGATGTTCGCGGAAGCTGCGATCGAGCTTTCGGAATTCATCGTCATCCCCACCATTGCCGATTACGTGTCCCGCCTTGGGATCTTTGCTTTCCGCAAGCGGGCGCTGCGCTCCATGGAACAACGGCGTTTTACGGACGAGCGCATCTGGACGCTGATCACGAAGTACGAGCAGACCAACGCCCTGCACCAGAGCGAAGCGGAAATGCTCAAGCAGCAGTTCAACGTGTTCGACACGCGCATCCCGCAGGCTGAACAGATCGCCCGGGCGGCGGAGTGGTCGGAACAGAAACGTACCTTCG
>CALRWU020000469.1:0-3248 GCA_943371945.1 Azorhizobium sp. AG788 | reverse complement strand
CGGGCGATTGCCGCGGAAGGTCCGGGCGTGCTGACACATGGCGCCATCGCTGAGGGCATCGTGGCGGCGGCGCAGCGGCAACCGCGCGCGGGAACGCTGACAGTGGCCGACCTGCAGGCGTTCCGGCCGCGTCGGCTCGATCCCTTGTGCGCGCCATTCCGCGTCTATCGCGTGTGCACCATGCCCTCGCCGAGCTCGGCGAATGCGATGCTGTCCATCCTCGGCCTCTACGAACGCGCACGGCCGGAGCCGGAGGGGCCAACGAATGTGAAGGATTGGGCGGCCTATGTGTGGGCGAGCCGGCTGTCGTATGTCGACCGCGACCACTACATGGCCGACGATCGTTTCGTGACGGCGCCAACGAAGGAGCTGATCGCCCCGGCCTATCTCGATGCCCGCGCGAAGTTGATCGACCTGTCCAAGGGACCCGCGACTATTCCGGTGGGAACGCCAGCAGGAGACGCGCTGCGCAACCGCTGGGGCAGCGAGGCGATGCAGGAGCATGGCACGACGCATCTGTCGGTTGTCGATCATGACGGCAACGCGGTGTCTCTGACCGCGACGATCGAGTCCGAGTATGGCTCGCATCGGATGGCGGGTGGCTTCTGGCTCAACAACCAGCTGACCGATTTCTCGCTGGAGCCGGTGATCGACGGCAAGCCGGTGGCCAATGCGGTTGCGCCGCGCAAGGCGCCGCGTTCGTCGATGTCGCCATCGATCATCACGGACGGTCAAGGCAAGCTGGTGCTGGTGGCAGGATCGATGGGCGGCAGCACGATCATCGCTTCGGTGTCGCGGACGATTATCGGCGTGCTAGCCTGGAGGCAGACGCCGCAAGACGCCGTCGGCACTGCGGCTGTGTTTGCACGGACGCCCGACATTGCGTTCGAGGCTTCGCGCATGCCCAAGGAGATGGCAGAGGCGCTGCGTGGGCTCGGGTGGCGCATGAAGCAGGAGCCCCTCTACAGCGGGACACACGTCATACAAGTCACGCCACAGGGACTGGTCGGCGGGGCTGATCCGCGTGAGGAAGGCAAGGCCGAAGCCCTGCCCGCGCCTCGCTAGCGGCGTCAGGATACGCGTGAGGCCAGTCACACCGGTTCATGGTGAATATGGCGTCATGGATCAGCCCGCTATTGGCGCCGCTAGAGTTCTGCTAGGCGGTATGCGCGATGGCCCACTCGTATGCGGTTGTCGCATCATCCCGCACGAAAACGATTTCGGCAGTTCTCCAGGAACTCATCCCGGTAGACATGCAACCCCGCACGTTAGCACGTACGGGCGTGTAGGCTTCAGTGTTGGACATCTGGGGGCGGTCCGAGACCGATGGGCTTGGAGCAGTGGCCTGACGATGTACCGGCCTCGTTGCCGTTCGATTGCGGCGTGCCGCCGGTAGGCGGGGAGCATAGGGGGATGGTGATAAGGTCGGTCGATACAGGCGCACCCGGCCCAGCGTCTGTCGTTCTTGTCGACGGAAAAGGAACGGGGACGGGACAGGCGGGGCCGGCGCAGGGTGGCTCGATGCGCTGACCGGCAGCCTCGGCCGACTTGGCGCCGCGCGTCTTGTCGGGCTGATCATAATCCGGCGCGACGTTGGCCAGCGCCAGCATCGTCACGGCAATCAACACATTGATCATGCGTAGAGCCCCTCTGCTTCGCGTACCCGATCCGGATCGCGCCCTGCGGGAGGATGCGCCTGTGTCCGGGGATGCACAAGGCTTGGATATCTGACGCTCGCTGCATGCTGAATGGTATGGCGATTTCCAGGCGCTGCATCTTGCTTTCGCTTGCCGATATTGTCGCAAGCGAGGAGGCCGTTAGCGCTTGTCTTGTGTGCAGCACGGCCTCGCCAGCCGGCGATTTAGCTTGGTAGTCTCCCGCCCGACAAACGATGCAATGGGAATCAGGAGTGCGGTGCATGAAATGGATGAAGCTCATGACGGGCGCCGCAGCGGTTTCGTTGGCGCTGGCGGCTTCGCCCGCCTTCGCGCAGAACAACTGGAACAAGCCGACCGAACCGTTCCATGTGATCGACAATGTGTATTACGTCGGCACCGAGGGGCTCTCGGCCTTCCTGTTCACGACGCCGGAGGGGCACATCCTGCTCGACGGGGCGACGCCACAGGGCGCGCCGATCATCGAGGCGAACATCACGAAGCTGGGCTTCAAGTTGAGTGATGTGAAAGTGCTGTTGAACAGCCACGCACACTTCGATCATTCGGGCGGACTGAAACAACTCAAGCAGGACACGGGCGCCAAGCTTTATGCAATGGAGGGAGATGTCTCGGCGCTGGAGGGCGGGTTCTATCTTGGCAGCGAGGACAGCAAGACGATGGGCGCGCCGCCGGTGAAGGTGGACAAGGTTCTGCACGATGGCGAGACGGTGAAGCTGGGCGGCTTCACGCTGACGGCCAATCTGACGCCTGGCCATTCGCGTGGCTGCACGTCATGGGGTGCCAAGCTCAGCGATGGCGGCAAGACGTATGACGCGCTGGTGTTCTGTTCGGCGACGGTGGCGGCGAACCGCATCACCCCGCCGGTACAGTATGAGGGGATTGTCGCGGACTACCGGTCGACCTTCGTGAAGACGAAGTCGATGCACGTGGATATTCCGCTCGCGCCGCATCCGGAATTCTTCCAGCTTCTGGACAAGGCCGCGAAGGCAAAGTCTGATCCAAAAGCGCCAAACCCGTTTGTCGATCCGGCGGCCTTCCCTGCCCTCATGACCAAGCTGGAGGCGGACTTCGAGCGGACGCTGAAGGAGCGGACGTCGAAGGGGAATTAGGCTCTTCGTATTCATCATCGTGCGCACTTCTCGCACTCCTCCCGACGAACACCAGGATGAGCGGGATGGGCTGCGTGTTTGATGTGGCGCGCCTGACGCGCGCACGTGCACCATCGATGATACACATGCGCGGCCAGATCGAACGCAGTTCGGCGAACGGTGGCGTTAGCTGCGTGGCGGCAGCGTGCCGCCTTCGGCGAGGATCTTCATGTTCTTGAGTGCGCCAGTAAAGGCCGTGCGGCGGCGTTCGACGTCGGCCGTGCGCGCCGCTTCGTCGCCCGGCACGAGCGAGACATCGTAGACCAGCGTGTAGAGCAGTTTGGTGGTCTTGGCGTCGATCGGGCGTGCTTCGAGATTGCCGTGGTAGAGATTGTAGAGGCGGCCTTCGCGGACGGGTTGGGTGTAGGCGTACGAGTATTCGGTTTTGGCGACGAGGATTTCAGCGCCGACGCTGCGGACGGAG
>CALRWU020000468.1:0-3249 GCA_943371945.1 Azorhizobium sp. AG788 | reverse complement strand
TATGCGATGCTGGGCGATGTGCACATTGCAGAGCCGGGCGCGCAGCTGGCCTTCACAGGTCCGCGCGTCATCGAGGCGACGATCCGCGAGAAACTGCCGGAAGGCTTCCAGCGTTCCGAATTCCTGCGCGAGCGCGGGATGGTGGACATCGTCGCGCACCGCAAGGAACTGACGCCCACGATCGGCGCCATTCTCGGCATGCTGATGGCCCCCCAGCGCGGCAAGCGCGCGAAGGTGGTTGTTGAGGACGCTGTCGCGGCCAAGTAATTCGCTTGAGGCCAAGTTTTGCAGACGGCGTCTCCGAAGAGGAGACGCCGTTTTGCTTTTGCAGGCTCAGGGCGTCTTCGTCGCGAGGACTTCCCGGATCTCGAGCGGTGCGTTCGCGAAGGCGGGGCCGAGGTCGGTGTTGATCTCGGACGCTGCGCCGGGCAGGCCGAGGCCGTAGCGCAATTGCGAGACCGTGACGTGCTGGATGATCGCCCAGCCTTCGCGCGTATCAAGATCCCCGGAGCGACAGCCGTTCTGGGCAAGATCCAGCAGCGGTCCGGGCACGGGCAGGCCCATCTGCTTCACGGCGGAGATGAGGTCATTGCCGCTCTGGATCGACAGGCATGAATCACTGAACGCGTTGTGTCCCATGCCTGGCACGATCACCAGACGCTTGGGCGCGTTGAGTTTGTCGTAGGCCGCGACCAGCGCATCGACCTTGATGCCCGAGTCGTTCTTGGCGGCGAGTATCAGGGTCGGTTTTGGCGTCGCGCCGGGGCTCTGTGGGGGCACAGGCGCCCAGCCGATCACGGTGTCGATGCGGGGATTGTCGATCGCGGCGAACATTGTGCCGCCGCCTGCGGAGTGTCCGACGGCTGCGATGGTCGACATGTCGATCAGACCGGCGAGCGGGCTTTGGGCATCGGCGGTCGTGCGGCCCAGCAGGTCGAGCGCAGCATCCAGTGCGGTGGCGCTGGCAGTGCGGCGCGCCGCCATGTCGCGCGAGGGCGAGGCGAACGAGGCGAAGCCGTATTCCGTGAAGTCGACCGAAGCGACGACGAAGCCCCATGAAGCTATGCCGGACAGGACATTTCCATGACCGCTGCGCCAGCCGCCGGCGCCGTGCGAGACAATCACCAACGGAAACGTCTTGCCCTTCGCTGCGGGAGCGTCGCGGAAGGCGGGTACTGTGACCTTGAGATCGACGCTTTCCGGAATCTTCTTGAGCATGCCAGCGAGCATTGGCGGCACAGGCTCGGTCTGCAGGTAGACATCGTTGACCCTGCCTTTGGCGGCGTCGGCAGCGGCAGGGTAGTAGACCTCGATCTTGCGATCGCTCAGATTCAGCGTGAGGACGCCAACCTCGTTGGGCCCGCGCGCTGTGTAGTTGGGTGCTGGTTGCGGCGTCGGCTGGGTGGCGCATGCGCCGAGCGCAAGGAAGGCGACGAAAACGCCGGGGGCGAACCGTTTCAGAACCGATATTCCGGTCATCTCTGTCGTCCTCTTCTTTTGCTCACGCATTGCATCTTACGCGCGGCACGCCAAACGGATCGCATGTTGTCGCCGCCTGCCAATGGGGCGCCGCTACGGAAAGACGAAAACGTTTGGGTGAAGTGGTTCGGCGTCCGCAGGAGATGGAGGCGACAACTGGCAGAGGCCGCCGCGATGCGTTACGGATCGCGGAGCCGTCGATGCATGTGCGGGGTGGATCAAATGAAGCGGAATGTGCTGGCGCTGGTCGCCATTACAGGCCTGAGCGCATGCCAGCCGGCAGCTGCGCCGGTCCCCGAGGCGGCTGCCGCGCCAGTCGTGGAAACCGCAGGGCCCGACGACGGCGCCGCGCCTATGAGATGGGATGTGGGGCTGTCGCCCATCCTCACGCTTGGATTTGGCGGCGATGGTCTCAGCATCGCGTGCGAGGAGGCGAAAGGCGTGTTGAGCATTTCGTTCGCACCGGCGTGGGAGAAGGAGGGGCCGTTCGACAAAGCAGTTATACATTTCGGCGACACGTCATTTCCCGTGACGATGGACGCGACGGCTAAGAAGGAGGGGATGGAGAGGTTCAGTCCGGTCTACGTGCTGCCGGCGAATGCGGACACGGTGACCGCCGTGATGATGGCGAACAACGCCCGACTCGTGGTCACCAATCAGGACGGCGAACAGGAGCGTGGCGGCGCGCCGGACGACACGGGCGCGTTCGACACGTTCGCCACAACCTGCGCGCAGATAAATGGACTGCGCTGAAGCGCGTGACATCCGCCGCAGGCGAATGCGGTTTTCGTGACCCCCGGACCGCACTATCTGCTGGCTTGCCGTGAGATCATGGAGCAGAACGCCGCGTGGCCGATACGCCGATCGTAGCAGCAGAGCTGGACCGGTTCCGGCGCAACAGCGCGGGGCTTGCGTCGCCGGCGTGGGGAACCGCGCATATCCGCAAGGCGCTGGTGGAATTGGGCGATCCGCAGGATCACATGCCGCCGGCGATCCACATCACGGGCACCAATGGCAAGGGGTCGACCAGCGCGTTCATCCGCGCGTTGGGGGAGGCGGCGGGGCTGAAGGTGCATGTGTTCACCTCGCCGCATCTGACACGCGTCAACGAGCGCATCCGCGTCGCGAGCCGGCTGGTCGAAGACGACGCCCTTGCGGACGTGCTGTCCGATATTGCGCGACGCACGCAGGGGCTGACCTATTTCGAGGCCCTGACGGCGGCTGCGTTTTGCCTGTTCGCGCAGGAGCGCGCCGATCTGTGCGTTGTTGAAGTGGGTGCGGGCGGTGCAACCGACGCCACCAATGTGATGAGCCATCCGGCCGCTTGCGTGGTGACGCCGATCAGCCGCGATCATGAGGCGCTGTTTGGCGTTTCCGGTGTGGCGGCGATTGCGCGGCTGAAGGCCGGGATTTTCCGCGACGGGTCTCCTGTGATCATCGCCGAGCAGCCGGCCCTGCCGCTGGGCGTGCTGCGGGAGGAGGCGAGGCTGGCTGGCGCACCCGTGCTGTATGCGGGCGAGGCGTGGTGCGCTGGTTGGGAGGATGGCGCGTTCGTCTATTCGGGACAGAAGCTGACCGTGCGAGCGCCCTGGCTTGGCTTGCCCGGCGCGCATCAGGCGCAGAATGCCGGCGCCGCCTGTGCGGCGATAGAAGTGCTCGGAGATCGCCGCATCACGACAGACGCAATGGCGGCCGGCCTGCGCGAATGCGCGTGGCCGGGACGCCTGCAACAGCTGAAGCCCGGGCCTCTGGCGGGAACGGGAAATGTCT
>CALRWU020000467.1:0-3279 GCA_943371945.1 Azorhizobium sp. AG788 | reverse complement strand
ATGCCCACTTTGGGTCGAATACGAACATCCGTTGCCACTTGAACGTCCGCGCCAGCGGCCTGGCGACGGTTTCTGTGGCCCTACTCGTACCCGCTGTCCTCGAGCATGCTCGCATAGCGGTGCACCATGTTCTTGACGTTCATCAGGTGCGAGAGGTCGCCCGTGCGCATGGCGTAGGCGGCGAACTTCACGGGGCTGGCCCAGTAATACATCTCCGCCTGGTCGGCCATGCGCGGCCACGTCATGCCGCCGGCGAATTCATAGCGGCGGATCAGGTCTTCCAGCGCCTCGCGGCCAGCCGCTGCGAAGTACAGCGTGAAGTCTGCGGCGGGGTCCGTCACTTCAGCGTTCGACCAGTCGTCAAGCGCCACAACCTTGTAGTCGGCGTCGACGAAGATGTGCGGGTGATAGATGCCGCCATTGATCAGCGAGACATGCTCCGGCCAGAAGCTGTCGTCGTCGATCCACTTCTGCCACAGGCCCCACATCTTCTCCGGCACGGGGGCGAGCGTGTTGCACTCGTCCATCCGTTGCCGCATCCGCTTGCGTGCTTCTTCGGCTGTGACGATCGGAATACTGGCCGCCGCTGCCGCGCTGACATCGATCGCGTGCAGCTTGGCCAGTATCCGCGCGAGACTTTCCGGCAGGGTCTGCGGCAGGCTCGCTTGCGGCAGGCGCCAGACCAGTTCGCCCAGCAGCGGATCGACTTCCGCCGCCGGAATGCCCGGCAGGACGCGATAGGCGATCAGCTTGTCGGAATAGATCTGCCAGTCGGGAATGACGACCGGAACCTTGCCGCGCACGAAATCCAGCACGCGCTTTTCATTGCGCGCCTGCGCCTGCACGTCGCCGCGTCGTGGCGCGCGGAGCATCCAGTAGGAGCCCTGCACGTCACGCGCGGTCGCTGCGAAGTACTCAGCGTCGCTGCCGCTGACGCGCAACATCGAGGCATCCTTGTCGAGCTCGATATTGTGCGCAGCCGCCAGCTGCTTGAAGTCAGGTGCAGTCGACAATGCGGGTCTCCGTATTCCCCAGCCCGCTCACAATGACAGGATCAGGCTTCGTTTTTCCAGACCGGTTTGCGTTTCTCTGCAAATGCCTTGGGGCCTTCCTTGTGGTCGGCTGACGACAACAGCTTCGCGACGCCCGGGATCTTTGTCTCGAACGCGGTCTTGAGGTCTGCGATCGTTAGGCCGGTCAGCACCGTTTCCTTGGTCGCCTTGATCGCCATCGGCGAGCATTCCAGCATCATGCCGGCCCAGCGCTTGGCTTCCTCGAGCGCCTTGCCCTGCGGAACCACGTCGGTGACGAAGCCGATCTCCTTGCCTTCCGCCGCCGAAACGACGCGGCCCGTCAGCATCATGCCCATCGCCTTCTTCAGCGGGACCTGCCTGGGCAAGCGGTGCATGCCCGACGCCAGCGCGGCGAAACCCACCTTGGGTTCGGGCAGCGCAAACTTAGCGTTCTCAGCCGCGATGATGATGTCTGCCGCCAGCGCGATCTCGAACCCGCCGCCCATCGCAAAACCATTCACGGCCGCGATCACCGGCTTGTAGAGGTCATACCGCGAGGTCAGCCCCCCGAAGCCCGAGGACGGCATCGGCACGGGCGATTTCTGACCCGAGGCCGCAAATTTGAGGTCGTTGCCGGCTGAGAACGCTTTTTCTCCAGCGCCCGTGACGATTGCGACCCACAGCTCGGGATTGGCGGCGAATTCATCGAAAGCCTGGCCCATTTCGGCATTTGCCATCGGATGCAGGCAATTCAGCTGGTCGGGGCGGTTGATCGTGACGATGAAAAGGCGGCCGTCTGTCTCGGTCGTGATGAACTCGTAGCTCATGGAATCCCTCCTGCAGTCTTTCGTTTACCTTTAGACAAGGTGCTTTCCCCTACAACTAGCCCCAAAGGGTGGAATGCGGAACACGCTGTCTAAATGACCGATACGCTGGAACTCCGGCAGCCTGTGGATTCAGGCGAAGAGACTGGGACGGAGCCCGCTCCGCCCCCGTTCGAAGGCGTGAAGTGGCGCATCAAGATCGCCGACAAGGAATACGGCCCCTACCCACGCACACGCCTGATCGATTTCCTGAAAGAGGGCCGGGTCCAGGCTGGCACCTTCATCGCCTGCGGGACGGATACGGAATATCACCGCGCCGACTGTCACCCCAACCTGCGCTGGGACTTCAAGGGGCCGAAGAAGCGCAAGTTCGGCGATCCCCGGCTCGACGTCGGCGAGATGGAAGTGCCCATCTGCAACTACTTCATCGCTGCCCGCCTGCTCGCCGGGAATGACCGCTTCGAACGTGTTCTGCGCGAAGCCGGAAAGATGACCCGCGCCGCCGGTGACATGTGGGTGGTGCGCTCCCGCCAGACGATCCAGCAGCTGCGCAGTCAGCTCACACTTGCGGTTAAGCCGCATGAGCACTTCATCATCGTCAACGCCTCGAAGGACCGGCTCGCCTGGTACAATATCGGCGTCGAGAACGATGTCGCCGTCCGCGGCGTGTGGGATGCTGACGAAGTTCAGTAGGTCGCCTGATCCATCTCGATGCGCTATCAGGGCCTGCGTGTTCGTTCGACGCGCACAGGAGTCCCCCCACCGTGGCCCGCAGCAAGTCTCATATTGAACGTCATGCCTCCGAACGCATCGGCTGGCTGCGCGCCGCTGTGCTTGGCGCCAATGACGGCATCATCTCCACCGCCAGCCTCATCGTCGGCGTCGCTGCCTCGCATGCAGACCGCAGCGCGGTTCTTGTTGCCGGCGCCGCAGGCCTGATCGCGGGGGCCTTGTCGATGGCCGCCGGCGAGTATGTCTCGGTGAGTTCACAGTCCGACGCCGAGCAGGCCGACCTCGCGCGTGAGAAGCGCGAGTTGGCCGAGATGCCCGAGATGGAGCGTCAGGAGCTGACGCAGATCTATGTCGAACGGGGCCTGACGCCCGAACTGGCGCGGCAGGTGGCCGACCAGCTCACCGCGAAAGACGCCCTCGGCGCGCACGCCCGCGACGAACTCGGCATCTCGGCGCTCACCGAAGCGCGCCCCGTGCAGGCCGCCATCGCCTCCGCCCTGTCGTTTACCGTAGGCGCCGCCCTACCCCTGGTGGTCGCAGCCCTCGCCCCCAACCCGGGGACAGAGCTGCCAGTCGGCGTCGCCTCTGTGGTCTTCCTGGGTGTACTGGGCTGGCTTGGCGCCTGGGCCGGTGGAGCCAAGCCCGCCAAACCCCTGATACGCGTGGTTTTCTGGGGCGCCGTGGCTATGGTCGTCACCGCCGGGATCGGC
>CALRWU020000466.1:0-3291 GCA_943371945.1 Azorhizobium sp. AG788 | reverse complement strand
GTGACAACGAAGCGTTCGAGACGTTTGCGGCGCTGGGTGAAGGGCAAGGGGCGGAGGTCTTCGCCGTTTTCGAACATCAGGTCGTAGGCGCGCAGCATGGCGGGGCGCTGCGCCATCTGCTTTGGCGAGACGGCCTTGCGGTTGAGGCGTTGCTGCAACTCGTTGAACGAGGCGACGCCGCCTTCGGGCGAGCGGATCAGCAACTCGCCGTCGAGGGTGGCGTTGAAGTCGACGCCCTGGAGAAGATCCGGGAAGGCGCTGGAGATGTCGTCGCCATTGCGGGTGTAGAGGCGGCGCACGCCCTGGTCGGCAGCAAGTTGGACGCGCACGCCGTCCCATTTCCATTCGGCGGCGAAGTCTGCGGGCGAGATGCGCGCGGGGTCGAGCTCGAGCGCTTCCAAACGCTCGGTCTTGTCGAGCAGAGGATGCGCCAGCATGGGCGGGCGGAAGGGGGCGAGGGCGGACTGGATCGGTTTTGGTGCTCGGCCTTCGAGCCAGGCGAAGAGATCGAGATAGGGCGGGGTGAGGCCGTGCCAGAGTTCTTCGATCTCGGAGACATCGACTTTGCCCCCGTCTTTTGGGCCGAAGTCGGCGAGGGCCTGGCGCGCGAGGCGGGCGGAAACGCCGATGCGCAGGCCGCCAGTGACAAGTTTCAGAAGTGACCAGCGACCAGAGGCGTCCAGCGCGTCGAGCCAGCCTTCGACGAGCACAAGGCCTTGAGCCTTCGTCGACTGCATCAGTGTCTCGACGATCTCATCCAGCGCAGGCGCGCGGTTGGCGCCGGGCCGTTGCGGCCAGATCAGGGAGATCGTCTCGGCGAGGTCGCCGACATAATCGTAGGACAGGTTGAAAAGGATCGGGTCGACGCGGCCCGCGACCAGTTCGCGGATGGCGGCAGGCTTGACGGACGGGATGTTGAGGTCGCCGGTGATGGCCGCGATCGCCCATCCGCGCGCCGGATCGGGCGTGTGCCGTAGATAGTCGATTATCAACTGGAGCTTCGCATTGCGCGACGGCGTGAGCACCAGCCGTTCGAGGAGCGCGGCGAAGGATTGCATGGGAGAGATATAGGGGTGCCTGCAATCCTATTGAAGGCTTTTCGCTCCCGGCGCGGGCAGCGGCGCTGGATCAAACGGAACGCCAGACCTTACCAGATCCAGAACATAACAGTGGGCGCCCGCGGGATGCCCCTCACCTAGTGCGGGATAGATGTCGCTGTAGGGCAGGAAGACCTGCGCGCGGTCGTTCTGCGATTGCGGTGCGAGAAAATTTGCGCACACCTTGATCTGGGTTGGGCCGGTATCCCCGTAAGTGACATCGCCGGGCGAGGCGGGCGCATTGCCCGTGCCGACCTTGATCTGCATTCCGCCAGCGGCGTCGCACAGGGTCGGCGGCATACCGGGCGCAGGCGCGCTGCGCGTCTGCGCTGCGGTTTGATAGTCGATCGGCGCCACACCGGACGCATCGAACGCACATTGGGCCACGCCGACGACCTGTCCAATTTTCTGGCTGGTAAGTTGGTCCAGCCGCTCATCCCGCGCATGGCCGGGGCCACCGACGATTATGAAGCCGGCGATGACCGCGATGCCTGCAACACCCGCGGCGGTGACAGCCAGAATCGCGCCGAAGTCGCGTTGCTTATTTGCGAGGAGCTTGATCATTAGCGTCTCCCTGTTCGGCGTCGCGGATGAAGTAGAGGAAGACGCCGCCCGCGAGGAGCGCAATGACAACCAACTTCAGGAACATGCGGGCGGAAAGTTCGCCGGCGAGAAAACCGTAGACGAGGGCGATGGCATCGCCGATCAGGGTGAACGATGCGATGATCAGGGCGCAGTAGGTCAGCCATTTGCGCACCGCACTGCGCTGCATGGCGGGGTTGGTGCGGCGCTGCTGGCGGATGTGAAGGGCGAGCCAGCCGAACAGGGGCGCGCCGACGATCAGGCTGGCGATGGCCTGCCGTATCTGCACGTCGCGACCAACCAGCATGAAGCCAAACGGCTCTTCGAGTTCATCAGCGATTGCGGTGTCGACCAGCGCAAACAGCAGCGAGCCGAGATTCCAGGCGACAACACCCAGCAGGATAAACAGAACAAAATAAAGAAACGCTTCACGAGCAGACAGGTAGGCGCGAGGTTTTGGTACAGCCAGGCCCATGCTGTTGGGGGCATAAGCGCCCAACGCGGCGTCGACTTCTTTCGGAGTCCAACCAGCGTCGGTCAATGCCGCGCCGATTCGGTCACGGGTTTCGCCTCGATTGAGGGCTTCGCGTATGAAGATATCGAGAGTCGGGTTTGCCATGGCGTCAAGCTAGGCCGGATCGCGACATTGGAAAACTGGGAAAAATCACGACGGTTGCCAGGCCCAAACGCGTGAAGCGCCCGTGCATTGCTGCGCGAGCGCTTCGATTCTTCTCCGGGGGGAAGAAGAACGAGCTTCTCGAGGTTACGGCGTTGCCGGTTTGAGTCGGCTGGCGGCCGGCACCGGGAAGGGGTTGCCGAGGACGGTGGAGCGTCCGCGAACCCGGTTCTGCGCCTGGCACTTGTGGGTGCAGTTCGTGGGAGGCGGGGCGACTTCGACCGAGTCTTCACCGGTGACGAAGCCCATCCGTCCGCCGCTGGTCACGTCAAAGATGGCAACCTGACCGCAATGCTGTACGACGACCGCGGCGCCCGTGCGTGTCGTGATGTTGTTGGCGCATGTCGGGCTGTTGATCCGCGTCGCGACCTGGGTTGAGTCGCGCGCGACGAACTTCCTGGAGACGTCGTTGCCAATATTGACGCGCGCAGTCACTTCCTGGGTGGTGTCCTTGTAGGGCACGAAGTCGCCTTCGCGGGCGCGGAAGTTTGGATTGTCATAATAGAAAGTCCCGGTGGCCAGCGTATGCGTGACGCGCGTCGGGGTCTTGTCGGTGCGCTCGGGCTCCATCTGGAAGATGCCGCCCTGCGCACAATCCTTTGCCTGGATCTTCATGCTGACGCCGGTGCCCATGCGCTTGATGATCAGGTCGCCGTCGTCATTGCTGACGTTGATGCCGCTTGTGAGCGTCGCGCCCTTGAGATCGGGCGCTTTAGACTGGAACACGACCGTGCGCTTGCCGCCGGTGATATCCTCGGGGCTGGCGGCGCCGGTGAAGAGGTAATTCTCAATGCCGAAAGTGCTGGAGACGACGTTGAACTCGACATACTTGCCGAGAATCTGAAAGCTCGGTCCGATATTGCTCGCCGGAATCGTGACAGTGGAGCCAGACGGCACGGTGATGCCGTTGAGAACTCCGGAGATCACAAAGCCGCC
>CALRWU020000465.1:0-3298 GCA_943371945.1 Azorhizobium sp. AG788 | reverse complement strand
ATAGGCGTATTCGCCCTTGATCAACATGGTGGCGGACTTGATGCCGGCGGTCTCGCCGCCGTGCTCGTCGATTTCCTCGATCTTGTAGCCGCGCGCGTTGGCGTAGCGCACATACATGCGGCGCAACATCGAGGCCCAGTCCTGGCTTTCCGTGCCGCCGGCGCCCGCGTTGATCTCGATATAGCAGTCGTTCGCGTCGACTTCGCCGGACAGAAGAGCCTTGAGTTCGGCGTCCTTGGCTTTCTGCAGGGCGACGCGCAGGCTTGCCTGCACTTCGGCCAGCGAGCCCTTGTCGCCTTCGGCCTCCGCCATCTCCCAGAGCTCGACCGCGTCGCTTGCCTCGCGCTCCAGTTCGCGGATGTCGTTCATGCCGGACTCAAGCCGGTTGCGTTCGCGCATCAAGGGCTGCGCTTTCTGGGGGTCGTTCCAGAAATCGGCGCGTTCAGAAAGTGCGTTCAGTTCGGCCAGGCGCTTTTCGGCAAAGCCCCAGTCAAAGACGCCTCCGCAGCAGGCTTACCGACTGCCGGATCGTCTCGACCATGTTTTCGGCTTCAGGCGTCATAGCGTGCTCTATTCTGTTTCCGGCGGGCAACCCGTCAGATGGGGCTGTCCAGCAGCGCCGTCTAGAAGGTGCCGTCCTCGAAAGTCAATTCGCCTTCGGGTTTGCTGGGATCAACCGGCTGGCCGTTGGGGTTGTTCGGATCGACCGGCTGAGTCGGGTCAGGCGGCGTCAGCGGCTGGCCGTCGCGTGTGGACGAGGCGGTCTCGTCGCCCGCTTCCATCTTGCTGTAGTCGACGCGATAGCCATCCGCGCCGATCGGCGCTTCGCAGCGGTCGGTCGGCGCAGTGCCAGGCTTGAAAGCTTCGGTGATGATGAGACGTGTGTCCGGTCCCGGCTGGCAACCGGTGTCGGCGTCGACCTCGACGTGCTCGACGCCATTCGGCACGCGGAAGGTGACAGCGGGACGATCTTTGAGGGCGGCGAGCATGAAGTCGCGGAAGATCGGCGCCGCCAGGCGGCCGCCGGTCTCGCCGTTACCCATGTCGCGCGGCTGGTCGAAGCCGATCCACACACCCGCAACTAGGTCCGGGCTGAAGCCCATCGTCCAGGCATCGAACTGGTCGTTCGATGTACCCGTCTTGGCGGCGACGGGTTTGCCGACCGAACGGATGGTGGAGCCCGTACCACGTTGGACCACGCCTTCGAGGATCGACACGATCTGATAGGCCGTGACGGAGTCGAGCAGTTGCTGGCGATCGTCGGCGAGCGCCGGCGGCGGCATGCCATTCTTCCATTCGGTCGCGCAGTTCGCGCAGGCGCGCTGATCGGTACGATAGACCGTCTTGCCGTAACGGTTCTGGATGCGGTCGAACATGACCGGGCGCACCTGCTTGCCGCCATTCACCAGCTCGGCATAGCCGATCGCCATGCGCATCAGCGTGGTGTCGCCGGCGCCCAGCGCCATGGATTCATAGGGCGGAAGGTTGTCATACATGCCCATGCGGACGCCGATGGTCGACACCTTGTCGAAGCCGATCTCGGACGCGAGACGCACAGTCATAGCGTTGCGTGATTTCTCGACGCCGATACGAAGCGGCGTGAGGCCGTAGAACTCTTTCGAGTAGTTCTCCGGCTTGTAGCACGTGTCTTTACCCGCGATCGTCGTACAGGAGACGTAGGGCGTATCGAGCACGCGATAGGACGGCGTCCACTTGTAGAGCCCGGTCGCCGGATCAGGCGTTTCGAGCGCCGCCGCATAGACGAACGGCTTGAAGGACGAGCCCGGCTGACGCTTGGCCTGGATAGCACGGTTGAACTTGCTCGCTTCGAACGAATAGCCGCCGCTCATGGCCAGCACACGCCCGGTGTGCGGGTCCATCGCGATCAACGCGCCTTGCAGCGCGGGCACCTGGCGCAGACGCCAAGGCGCATTGGCGGCGCGCTTCTTCGGCACGCCATAATCTGTAATCAGTTGCACGGTGATATCGGGCGCGGGCTGGCCCGCGACGAAGATCACGTCGCCCGCCTTCAGGCCTGTGCCTGCGCCGCCAGCGCGTTTGAAGGTCGAGGCCCATTTCACGTCGTCAGGATGCAATGTGCCTGTCTCACCGCCGTACAGGCCCAGGCGAACGCTCTCGCGCGAGACGGAGCGGACGACGGCGAGCTGCCAGTCATTGCGACCGCCAGCGATCTTCACCTTGTTGGCTTCCGTGTTGGCGAACGCCTTCAGGTTCTCCTCGAATTTGTCATCGACCGTGACCGTACCCATCGGCCCGCGCCACCCATGGCGGCGGTCATAGCTTTCGAGACCGGCCTGCAGCGCGGTCTGAGCGATCAGCTGCAGGTTGGAGTCGAGCGTCGAACGGATCGAAAGGCCGCCGCCCAACAGGGCCTTCTGCGCATCTTCGCGGCTGCCGATGCCTTCCAGCTTCTGCTTCTCGCCAAGCGAAAGGATCTCTTTCCGCAGCTCCTCGACATAATAGGCAGACGCTTGGTTCTCATCCGTATTGAGGCGGTTCACCACTTTCAGCGGTTCGGCCAGCGCCTGATCAGCTTCGGCCTTGCTGATATATCCGTTCTCGAGCATCCGCCCGATGACATAGTTCCGACGTTTGATGGCCGCCTCAGGGTTGAGGATCGGATTCACGCGACCCGGCGCCTGCGGCAAGCCACCGAGCATGGCGTTTTCAGCAAGCGTCAGGTCGCCGAGCGACTTGCCGAAATAGTTCAGGGCAGCCGCGCCGACGCCATACGAGGGGCCGCCGAGGTATATCTCGTTCATATAGAGTTCGAGGATCTGATCCTTGGTCAGCTGACCTTCGATGCGCATCGCCAGAACGGCTTCGCGCACCTTGCGGTCGATCGAGCGCTCGTCGCCCGTCAGCATGTTCTTCACGACCTGTTGGGTGATCGTCGAACCGCCGGTCATGCGCTTGCCCTGCAGCGCATTCAGCACCGTGCCACGGAACATGCCCCAGAGATCGATGCCGGAGTGTTCGTAGAACGTCTTGTCCTCGGCCGAGATGAACGCCTTGATCAACTGGTCCGGCAGTTCCTCTGACGGCACGTAGACGCGGTGCTCGGTCGCGAATTCCGCCACCAGTTTTCCGTCGCCCGCGTGGACGCGGCTCATGATCGGCGGTTCGTAATTCCGGAGCTGTTCTTCCGACGGCAGGTTCTGGGTGACGAGGAAAAACCAGACGATGGCGGCAACGAAAACGATGCCGATCACCGAGGCGGTCCCGATCAGGATCGTCTTCAAGTTCATACGAGGCATCGACAGTTCCATGTATCTAC
>CALRWU020000464.1:0-3301 GCA_943371945.1 Azorhizobium sp. AG788 | reverse complement strand
CGCGAACGGCTTGGCTTCCGGCTGGCAGGCCGCGAGAGCAAGCACGGCAAGGAGTGTCGATGTCAGACGCATTATGATGTCCCCAATTGCGCGGTTCGCGGCTTCAGCCCGCAGCGCGGATTTCGAAAGGCGTACAGCCCCGTGCCATTGCAGTCTTGGCCTCGGCGCTGCTGGAGGCAAGCACGGCTGCCTCTGCGTCGACGTCCTGCTTGATCTTGCCAGCGTCATGACCCGCATGGCTCAACGACGCCATCCACGCGTCGTATGTCGCCTGCAACAGCGCATCCGGCGCTCCGGCCTGCTTGATCTGGGCGGCGCGCAGGCCCGCGCATTTCAAGGCGTTCACGTGCGATACGTCATCCTCAATCGCCACGCGCGGCGCCGCCTGCGCAAACGCCGCGCCCGCGAGGGTCAGTGACATCAGGGCCGGCAGGACAAGGCGCATCAGGTTCCTCCATGAACAAACCTTCTACCCGCCCATCCGGGCGGATTGAAGGCCTGCGCCTGTCCTGAACGTGACGCCTATTTCACCAGGCCAAGCGATTGCGACATCACATGGAAGATCTCGTCCTGCTCGACGACGCCTGAGAACAGGTTCGCCCCCGGGCCACCGGCGAAGATCGCGACATCCTCGCCGCCATGCGTCTCCGACCCCAGCGGGATCAGCGCCTGCTGCTGGAAGCCCAGCGCGCCCGTGTCAACATTGGTAAGGTCCGGACGGTCGCACAGCCATTTGCCGTCCGCCTGCGGCTTGCAGACCGAACCCGGGCCGTTGGCGAAGCTCAGCGTGGTGTAAGGCTTTCCATCGCGCGCCAGCGTGACCTTGCCGCCCTCCTTCACCAGACCGAGGATCGGATTGCCGCGATCGGGATAGCCCTGGATCATCAGCGTGTGCGAATGGTCCGCCGTGACGATGATCAGCGTCTCCTCGGGATTCGTTCGCGCGACCGCCGCTGCCACCGCCTCGTCCAGCGCCGCCGCATCGCCCAGCGCGCGCTGTGCGTCCCCTGCGTGCAAGCCGTGGTCGACGCGCCCGCCTTCCACCATCAGCACATAGCCCTTGTCGTTGCGCGACAGGCGCGTGATGGCGGCTTCGGTCATTTCGGCGAGGGATGGCTCGCCCCGCTTGTCCTTGGCGCGATCCAGATCGTACTGCATGTGGCTGGGCTCGAAGAGACCGAGCACCTGGATGTCGCTGTCGAAGTTCATCTGCTCGAACGTGCTGAGCCCGATCGTCACCTTGCGCTCCGGATGACCGTCCAGCCATTCCTCGGCCAGGTTGCGACCATCCGTCCGGCGGCCCTTCTGGTCCGGGTATTCCGGGTCGGCCATCGTGTTGGGCAGGAAGTTCTGCCGCCCGCCGCCCAGCGCGACCTCAAAGCCATCGCCATTGGTTTTCTGCCAGTCCAGGAACTGCGCAGCGATATCGACGCAGCCGGCGGCCTTGCCCGCTGCGGAAACATCGGCGTCCGATTCCCAGTCGCGCTCGACGGTTTCGACATAGGTCGCAGCCGGCGTTGCGTGCGTCAGGCGCGCGGTCGAGATCACGCCGGTCGCCATGCCCGCGGCTTCCGCCATTTCCCACAGCGAGGTCGTGCCGCTGCTCTTCGCGCTCGCGCAGTCCTTGAGGTTCGCGGCCTGCGTCACGCCCAGCGTACCGTTGTACGACTTGACGCCCGTCGTCATCGCGGTCGCCGTCGGGGCAGAATCCGCAACCTGCGAGTCGTGCGTGTAGGTCTTGGAGAACGCCGACCACGGCAGCTTCTCCATCGCGAGCTGGTAGCTCTCGCCATCGAGACCCTTCTTCTGTCCGGCATAGATGCGCGCCGCTGTGATGGTGGAGATGCCCATGCCATCGCCGATGAACAGGATGACGTTTTTGGCTTTCTTCGGCATGCGTGCGGCCGCTCTGGCCGCCACCGCATCATGCCCCTTGATGAAATAGCTGTCGGCCGACTGGACCGGCGCGGGAACCGCAGCCGAAACCGTGTCATGGGCCGTCGCGCAGGCGGTGAGCGCCAATATGGCGACGGACGCCATTGCTGTACGAATCATGGAAATCTCCTGCGCAGTTCAGATGCGCGCGGAAGCTAGTCCAGTGATGCGACAGTTCCGAGTCGGAAAATGCGGGGCCTTACGCCGCGATTTTCTCCGAGGCTGGCTTTTTCGAGGATTGTGCCTCGGAAGACGACGTTTGCTCCGCCGCTGCCGGCTCGGCCACGACCCGTGTCGGCGCAAGTTTCAGTAGCGACAGGATCGAACGCACTTCGGCGCGGCCGGAAATCTCGCTCATGGTCAGCTTGCCATCAACCGGCGTGTCGAACACCGTCCGCCCCTCAAGCGCCAGCGCCCGGTGCGAGACCCGATCGCGCAGGCTCCAGATTGTCTCGAAACCGGCCCGCTGGGCCATGTCTGCGACGCGCGCATTGATGATCGCTCCAATCTTGCTCGGCAGGGCGGAGACGCGGTTCATGACAACGTGCCAGCGCTGGACAGGCAGGCCGGCGCGGCGGCGGTCGAAGCGCACCGTATCGATCATGTCGCGATAATTGATCAGCGGCGCGGCCGGCGCGCCGATGGGCGCGAACAGGCCGTGCATGTCCGCCGGGCTCTCATTCATCGGCGTCAGGATCAGGTCTGCCAGAAGATGGGCCTCGTAAACGTCGGAGAGGTTGCCCGACGAGGTGTCGATGATCAGCAGGTCATAGCCGTCCATCCGCGCCATGCGGACCAGCGGCTCGAGCCGGTTGGAATGTTTGGGTTTGGCATTGGCGCGCGCGTCTTCCGGGGTGTCCATCAGCATGACGTGGTCGGGGCTTTCCAGCCGCGATTCACGTCGCTGGGTCAGGAAACTCGCCAGGTTACGGGTGTTACGGTCGAGATCGAGACAGGCCGTGCGCAGGCCGTCCTTAACGGCGGCGACGCCCAGAAGGCAGGCCAGTGTGGTCTTGCCTGTGCCGCCCTTGAACCCGCTGATGGTTACCACTTGCATGGAACGCTCCGTATTAACCGTCCCTGCGGCCTGACAAGCGGCCGGAGGTGCGGTCTGGCCTTCCAGCCAACTCCCGCGAGGCGTGTGGTTCAATTCGCGTGCCAGATGAGCCTTCCAACTGAAAACAGGTGGATTTCATGCGAGGAGAGCCCCTTGCCCTAGCGCCCGCTCCCCCTGATTATGCGACCTTAAACGCGGCTGCCCTGTTTTTACGAGTTCAGGGCGGCGAGGAGATTCCGCATGGCCACCATCGCCCTTGTCGACGACGACGAGAACATCGTTGAATCGCTCAAGGTCTTCTTTGAAGCC
>CALRWU020000463.1:0-3310 GCA_943371945.1 Azorhizobium sp. AG788 | reverse complement strand
CTCGTGAAACCTTCCTGACTTTGCTGACGTCGTTACGAAACAAGAATTATGTCGCAGCTTTCCACAGCTGGCTCTTCTTCGACGCCCCAGGCCGCCTTGTGGTCGTGGCAGGCGGCCGACAGCTTGTTGACGATCCGCGCCGATGCCGGTGGTCCGCTGTCGCAGCTCGACGGGCGCTGGACGCTGCAATCGCTGCTGGAACAGTTTGATGGTCTTGCCCGCGTGCGCATCGCGACGCCGTTGCGCTCCGGACGGCCCGGCGATCCCATCGATATTCGCGTGACGCTGGTGGATGGCAGGCCGGCGCACTTCTTCGGCGCTTTCCATGATCATGGCGTGGCGCGGGGATTGATCGTGGCGGCGGAGGCGGGGGCGCGCCTCATTCATGGCGAAAGCAATGTCGAGCCGGTGTTTCAACCGATCCGTCGCCTCGATACATTGACCGTGGCGGGCTTCGAGGCGCTGGCTCGCTTCCGTGCGCCTGATGGGAAGCTTGTTGGGCCAGATACGCTGGTGGCGCTTGGTGGCGACACCGACTGGAACGCGATCGCACCCGTGATGCTGGCGAGGTCGGCGGAAACGCTGGCGCAGCTGCGCGGCGACGGTCATGACGTCTTCATGCAGGTGAACCTGTCGGCCGCAGAGATTGCGCAGCCGCTGCTGGTGGAAGAGATCGCCGCGATCATCCGCGATGCCGGCCTGCCGCACGGCGTGTTGCGGGTGGAACTGACTGAGCAGGCCGCGATGCGGGATTTCGAGGGCGCACTGGGCGCGCTCGCCGCCTTCCGTGCGGCGGGGGCCGGCATTGTGCTGGACGATTTCGGCGCGGGGCATTCGTCGTTCGCGTGGCTCGCGGAAATACCGGCCGATGGTGTAAAGCTGGATCCCAGGCTGTGCCGCATGGTGCGCCAGCCGCGCGCCTGCCGGATCGTGACGGCGCTTACGGGCTTGATCCGCGGGCTCGGCATGACCGTGACGGCCGAGGGGATCGAGGACAGGATGGTGGCAGACGAACTGCACGCCATCGGTTGCGATTTCGTGCAGGGCTATGCTTACGATATGCCATTGCGCCTGCCGGACATCGCGGTGGCGTTCGATCCGGTGGCGGGTGCGCCTTGATGTCTGCAGCCACGGATTCGTCCAACGCCAGTTTCGTAGTCGTACACGTCGTAAATGGTGTCGTCAGTGTACACGAAAGCCGCGAACAGGCCGACGCATCGGCAACAGCTCTGGGTCGGCCAGCCCATTGGGTGATGCTTGGGTCAAAAGGTGCAGCATCAGGCAAATGGGTGCTTGTAGAGATCGGAAAGCAGCGCCGACGCCCCAAGGGTGACGGCTCGTCCAAACCCCGCTAGAACGTCGCGTCTACCCACCCAGAGGACACTATGGCTGAGCGCAAACCCTATCTGATTTCTGGCCGGACTGGCGACTGGGAAGTCGTCATGGGGCTCGAAGTCCACGCGCAGGTGGCGTCGAACTCAAAGCTGTTCTCGGGCGCCTCCACCACGTTCGGGAATGACCCGAACACCAACGTGTCGCTGGTCGATGCGGCGATGCCGGGAATGCTTCCGGTGATCAACGCGTTCTGCGTCGAGCAGGCGGTGAAGACCGGGCTCGGCATCAATGCGGAGATCAACCTGGTCTCGCGCTTTGACCGGAAGAACTACTTCTACCCCGACCTGCCACAGGGCTATCAGATCTCGCAGTTCAAATCGCCGATCGTTGGCGAAGGCGCGATCGAGGTGGACAGCGACGAGGGCTACTCCTTCACCGTCGGTATCGAGCGTCTGCACCTTGAGCAGGACGCGGGCAAATCGATCCACGATCTTGATCCCAATGCGACCTATGTCGACCTCAACCGGTCGGGCGTCGCGCTGATGGAGATCGTGTCGAAGCCGCACATCCGCTCGCCTGCGGAAGCAGCGGCGTACGTAAAGAAGCTTCGCTCCATCCTGATCGCGCTGGGCACGTGCGATGGCGACATGGAGAAGGGCAACCTGCGGGCCGACGTGAACGTGTCTGTGTGCCGTCCGGGCGGGTATGAGCATTACCGCAAGACGGGCAGCTTCGAGAAGCTGGGCACGCGCTGCGAGATCAAGAACGTCAACTCGTTCCGCTTCATCCAGATGGCGGCCGAATACGAAGCGCGCCGGCAGATCGATATCCTCGAGGACGGCGGCAAGATCGACCAGGAGACGCGGCTCTACAACGCGGACAAGGACGAGACGCGCTCCATGCGCTCGAAGGAAGACGCGCACGATTATCGCTACTTCCCGGATCCCGACCTGCTGCCGCTTGAACTGACCGGCGCTTATGTTGACAGCATTCGTGCGACACTGCCCGAACTGCCTGACCAGAAGCGCGCGCGCTTCGTGAAGGACTACGGTCTCAAGGAATACGATGCCGGCGTGCTCGCGGGCGACGCGGACAAAGCGGCCTATTTCGAGGTGGTCGCCAAGGGGCGCGATGCGCGTCTGGCCGCCAACTGGGTGACGCAGGACCTGTTCGGTTACCTGAACAAGGAAGGGTTGGAGCTTTCGGCCTCGCCGATCAGTGCGGCGCAACTCGGCGGCCTGATCGGGCTGATCGCAGACAACACGATCTCCGGCAAGATCGCGAAGGACGTGTTCCAGAAAATGATCACGACGGGCGACGCGGCGGCGAAGATCGTCGATCGCGAAGGCCTCAAGCAGGTGACCGACACGGGCGCCATCGAGAAAGTGGTCGATGACGTGCTGGCCGCCAATCCGGCTCAGGTCGAAGAGATCAAGGCGCAGCGGGCTGCGGGCTATGAGAAGCCCAAGACGCTCGGCTGGATGGTTGGGCAGATCATGAAGGCGTCCGGCGGCAAGGCGAACCCTGCCGCCGTGAACGAGATCCTGATCCGGAAATTGGGTCTCTAGGTCGGCGGAACAGCTGGCGGCGTCATCGGCGCCAGCTGATCATCGATCGCGGACTTGATCGGCTCGGGCCAGTCGTCAGCCGTGCCGACGCAGTCGCGCTTGAAGCTGCCATCCACCTCGTCGACCATGCCCTTGTCCGCTGTGGACGTTATCTCCCAGTCCATCTGGCAGCGACGCGTCGCGAAGCTGCGCGTGCAGACGGCCGCAGGATCAGGATAGTCCTCGTGGGCTTCGCCATAGGTGCATTCGAAGCCCGCGGCGTTGATAGCCCCGATGATCTCCGGCCGGCTCAGCTTGCCCAGCTGTGCCTTGACGCCCTCATTCCAGGCTGCGTTCAGCTTCTCGCCGGGTTCGTACTGCCAGTCGTGCGCCGCCTCCAGCGCCTCAAGCTTCGCAGGTTGTGGGGC
>CALRWU020000462.1:0-3311 GCA_943371945.1 Azorhizobium sp. AG788 | reverse complement strand
GCAGGCTTCCGGCTGACGATCCCAGCGCTCGCGCCATCGAGGTTCAGCGCAGCGACACGCTCTACGACATCTCGCGGCGCTATTCGGTGAACATGCGCGCACTGATCGAAACCAACGGGCTGGAGCCGCCCTACGCGCTCGCTCCGGGCAGCGTGATCCACCTGCCGGCGCCCAATATCCATGTTATCGAGACTGGCGAGACGCTGTATTCGGTGTCCCGCCGCTACAACGTCGACACCCGCTCGCTGGCGCTGCTGAACGGCATTGGCCGCCCCTGGACGGTCTATCCGGGCGATGAACTCCTGCTGCCGCCGCTGGCGCGGGATCAGGGCCGCATCCAGCAGAAGCCTGTCGCGGTCAGTATTCCGGCCCAGGCGCCGCCCGTGTTGCTGCCCCCGCCGCCAAAGCCTGTCCCTCCCAAGGTTGCGCCGCCCAAATCCTCTGGCGCCGCCGTTGCGGCGGTCACCGGCCCCATCGCACTGGCCCCCGCTGCCGCACCGGCGCCGGCAATTGCACATTCAACGCCGAAGGCCGAGCCCAAACCCGCCGTTGGGCCGGTCTCACCCCCTCCCGTCGCCGTCGCCACAACGCCCAAGCGCGTGCAGACCGGTCCGGCCGGCGGCAAGGAGTTCGTCTGGCCGGTGTCGGGCCGGGTGGTGAAGGGATATGGCGCGACGGCCGATGGCCAGCGCAATGACGGGGTCAACATTTCCGCCACCAAGGGCGAGCAGGTGATGGCCGCCGCCGGTGGCGAAGTCGTCTATGCCGGCAGCGAGCTGGCCGGATTCGGCAATCTGGTGCTGATCCGCCATCCCGGCGGATGGGTCACGGCCTACGCCCATTCGGACACGGTGCTGGTGCGCGAAGGCGATCTCGTCCGGCAGGGCCAGCCGATCGCGACCGTAGGCTCTACGGGCAATGCCGGCGGCCCGCAGGTGCATTTCGAGCTGCGCAAGGGCAAGGAGCCGGTCGATCCGTCGCTCCATCTGCCCCCAATGCAGGGATAAAATCACACCCCGCGTCAATTGGCGCCTGTGGTCTTGCACCTCCGGAAAACCGAGCACATTTCCGTACATTGCCAAGGGGGGGTCTGCCGATATAGTCCCGCCGCTTAGAACTCCCCCGGTCTGGCGGGAGTGCCCCGAGATTCCACGGAGACCCGATGCTGCCGATCCCGATGTTCTTCCAGGCTGGCGCTGCCCCGGCCGCCGCTGCCGGCGGCGGAGACCTAATGATGAGCCTGCTGCTGCCGGTCGGCATGATCGTGATCTTCTATTTCCTGCTGATCCGCCCCCAGAACCAGCGTCTGAAGAAACACCGCGCGATGATCGCCGCCATGAAAAAGGGCGACAAGGTCATCACGCAGGGCGGCATTATCGGTCGGGTCTTCAAGATCAGCGACGATGAAGTGACCATCGACACGGGCGAGGGCGGCAAGCTCCGCATCGTCCGCAGCATGGTCGTGGAAGTGAAGAACAGCGACGGACCGGCCCCCGCCAACGACGTCAAGGAAGGCTAATCCTTCCATGCTGCTGCGTTTCGAGGCCTGGAAAGTCACGCTTCTGCTCGTGACGCTGATCGCGGGCATTTTGCTTGCCGTGCCGAACGTGCTGAGCGAGCAGCAGCGCAAGGACTATATCGCCTGGTGGCCCTCACAGCCGCTCAAACTCGGCCTCGACCTGAAGGGCGGGGCGTCGATCTCGCTCGAGATCGACCCCGTCGAACTGCGCGCCAACGAGCTGCGCAATGTGAACCGGCAGGTCGGCGACAAGCTGCGCGAGACGCCGCTGATCCCGGTCCGCGAGCGCAATCCCGAAGCCGACGCCATCATCGTGCGCGTGGCCGATCCGGCCAACACGCAGCGCGCGATCGACCGCCTGAAGACGCTGGGCGGCGCTGACCAGTACTCCATCGTTCGTCGGGCGGACGGCGCGATCGAGATCAAGTTCACCGAAAAGCACTTCAAACAGCTGCAGATCGACGCTGTTAACTCCTCGCGCGAAGCCGTCCAGCGCCGCGTGGACCAAAGTGGCCTGACCGAGCCCAGCGTTACAAAACAAGGCGAAACGCGCGTTCTGGTCGAGGTTCCCGGCCTCGACGCCAAGGGCGTCACCAGCCTCGTCGAACTGCTGACCAAGACCGGCGTGCTGACCTTCAACATGGTCGATACGCAGGCAAATGTGGCCGATTACACGGTTGGCGTGCCGCGCAACAACCGCGTGGCGCTGCCGAACGAAGGCCAGGGCGGCGCGCCGCAGGTCATCCTGCTCGACTCCGTCATCACCGGCGCAGACCTGTCAGGCGCTAACCCCGCCTTCGACCAGTATGGCGGCCACAGCATCTCCTTCACGCTGCATGGTCCGGGCGCACAGCGCTTCGGCAAGACAACCACTGCCAATGTGGGGCGGCCGTTCGCCATCGTGCTCGACAACCGCATCATTTCCGCGCCGGTCATCAATTCGCCGATCACGGGCGGCAGCGGCCAGATCACTGGCGACTTCACGCAGGAAGAGGCCAGCCAACTCGCCATCGTGCTGCGTTCGGGCGCCTTGCCGGCCAAGCTGCAGGTCGTTGAGCGCCGCGTCGTTGACGCCAGTCTGGGCGCCGACTCGATCCGCGCCGGCGTGCTGTCGTCCATCGTCGGCGTCGTGCTGGTCGCGATCTTCATGGTCGCGGTCTACGGCCTGCTGGGCGTGTTCGCGGTCACCGCGCTGCTGCTTAACATGGTCATGATGATCGGCGTGCTGTCGGGCTTTGGCGCGACGCTGACCCTGCCGGGCATCGCGGGCATCCTGCTCACCATGGGCATGGCGGTCGACTATAACGTGCTGATCTTCGAGCGTATTCGCGAGGAAAAGAAGGCGGGCAGGTCGCCCATGACCTCGGTTGAGGCCGGCTATGAACACGCCATGGCGACCATTATCGACGCCAATGTCACCCACCTCGTGGCGGCGGGCGTCATGATCATGCTGGGCGAAGGCCCGATCCGTGGCTTCGCGATTACGCTGCTGATCGGGGTTCTGACCTCGATTTTCACGGCGGTCATCGTGGCGCGCTGGATGATGTCGATCTGGCTGAAGACGGCCCGGCCGAAGTGGATTCCAATCTAGCGAATGGTAAATGGCGAATAGCCGGCTTGGGCGTCCGTCACTGGAAACCCCTTAAATTCCGCGACATCCGCTCCCAGATCCCTGTTCGCTGCCGACTATTCGCTACTCGCTTTTTCCCATGGACGGGCGGGTCCCTTTGCCTTAGACGGTCCCGTCCAAACCCCGGAATGTCATGAAATCGCCGACCGGAACTTCCGAATC
>CALRWU020000461.1:0-3316 GCA_943371945.1 Azorhizobium sp. AG788 | reverse complement strand
GAACAGGTCATCCTGTACGGCGCCTACATCCAGGACCCGCGCTACCCGACCGCGACCCTGCTGCGCACATACCTGTATGACATCGCTACCGGTCGTCAGGAAATCCTGGCCGAAGGACAGGGACAGCTCGATTTCTCGGCGCGCTTCTCGCCCGATGGGCGCTCGATCGTGTTCAGCCGTGCGCAAGGCGGCAACACCGACATCTACATGATCGATCTCGCGACGCGGAAGCAGACGCGGATGACGAATGACTCGGCGATCGAAACCTCGCCCTCGTTCTCGCCGGACGGCAAGATGATTGTCTACCAGTCCGACCGTGGCAGCTCGAAACAGCTCTACATCATGAACGCCGACCGCTCGCCCATGGTGTGTCCGCGCGGCGGCGGCGCCAAAGCAGATTCCTGCCGCATAACGTTCGACGGGGGCGGCTACAGCTTTACCGACCCGGTCTGGTCGCCCCGCGGTGACTGGATCGCCTTCTCGCGTCAGGGCGGCGGTCAGTTCGTGATCGGCGTCCTGCAGAAAGATGGATCCGGCCTGCGCATTCTCACGGATGGTTATCAGGACGAAAGCCCGACCTGGTCACCCAATGGACGGGTCATCGCCTTCGAGAGGACGGCTTCACGCGCTGCCGGACCCAAGATTTACTCGATCGATCTGACGGGGCGCAACGAGCGCCGGATGCCGACGCCGCGGGATGCAACCAACCCGACCTGGGGTCCCGTGCTTAAAATGGAGTAGTTCCGCAGCAAACCGTGTAAACTGATGGCTGCAGAGCACAACGTTGCTGCTTTACTGTCTCAGCCGACTGAAAAGATATCAGAATCGACATTACTTGATTGCAACCCAGCCTCGCCTTTGCCACAAAAAACATGGACTTATATTGACGCCCGGCGGGTTAGAACGCTGACCCAGTCTTGCAATTCTATCGCAATTCGCAGGTAATACCCGGGGAATTGGATACGCGCCTTCTTGGGGGGCGCGACGGGAACAAGGAGACTAATGACTATGCGGATACTCAGCCTTTCGGCTCTCGCTATTGCTACGTTCGCGGCCGCTGCCTGCGCCTCGAACCCGCCTCCGGAGCCGCCTACCCCAACGGAAACGGCTGTTGTCACGCCGCCCCCGGTGACACCCCCGGTTGCCCCGACACGCCCGACGACGCCGCCTGTGCCCCAGGGCCCCGCGGCTGGCTCGAAGGCTGATTTCGCCGTCAAAGCCACGGACCGCGTGTATTTTGACTACGACAAATACAATCTGGACGCCGACGACCAGCGCGCGCTGGCCTCGCAGGTGGCTTGGTTGAAGCAGTTCCCTTCGACGCGGGTTGAGATTCAGGGTCATGCCGACGAGCGCGGCACCCGTGACTACAACATCGCGCTGGGCGAACGTCGTGCGCAGTCGGTGAAATCCTACCTGATGTCGCAGGGCATCGCGGACAGCCGCATCCAGACGATCTCGTTCGGCAAGGACAAGCCGCTGGACATGGGCCACGACGAGGCGGCCTGGTCGCGTAACCGCAACAGCTACACGAACGTCATCGTCGAAGCGATCAGCTAAGACCCAAATGCAGTCTGCCGCCCGGTCCGCCATAATTTTGGCGCGGGCGGCAGATAGCTTTCGGACATGAGACGCACACGCTTCACGCCTCCCTTGCGCCCCGTTAACCGGCTTTTGCGGCCCCGGGCGCGCGCAATTTCAATTTCACAGCACAAGAGCCACTCAGCAGGATCATGGGCCCGCCCCGTGATCTGGACGCTGGCGTGCGCCGGTGCGGCTATGGCGGTGCTCGCCCTGACCCCGCAGGCCCATGCCCAGGTGTTCAGCTCGACGCCATATGTTGCCGCTCCCGATCCGGCGGTTGAACAGCTTCGTCTGCGCCTTGAGGCGCTCGAGGGCGACCTGCGCAAGGCCGTCGACCAGGCCGAGACGCTGGGTGCACAGCTGAGCGATGCACGCCGGATCGCCGAAGCGGCCGACGCTGGCCGCCGCCGCGCCGAAGCCGACATCGAACTCCTCAAAGACCGCGTCGAGACGCTGGAGGAGGAAGTTAATGGCATCCCAAAGAGTGACGCCGGCTTGACGTCTGCACCTGTCAAACCGGCGCAACGGACCTCAACAGCTGCAGCGCCTGCTGCCGCGCCCGCCCCTCCGGCCGCGCCTGCTTTCGACACGGCAGCCCTGCCCCAGGATGAAGAGGGCATGTTCACGGAATCCCACGCGCTGCTGATCGGCGGAAACTTCGCCGGCGCGGAAAACGCCTTCACGGGATTTCTCGCCAAGTATCCGAAGTCCAAGAACGCGGCTGACGCCCAGTACTATCTCGGCGAGTCCCTGCTGTACCAGGACGACTTTCCCAACGCGGCCGGCGCCTATGGCAAGCTGATCAAGGATTATCCGACGTCGTCCAACGCGCCGACGGGTCTGGTGAAGCTGGCACGCGCGATGCGGTTGATGGACAAGCGCACCGAGGCCTGTCGCACGCTCGACCTGATGGGCAAGCAATTCCCGAAGGCGTCGGCTGTCGCCAAGCAGATGGCCGCCCAGGAACGCCAATACGCCAAATGCACCTGACCAGCGTTGTCGCCTGAGCTGCGCGCACGCGTCTTGCTGTGTGCGGCGAATTGAGTCGCATCGATTGCGCACATGAACTGTTCCGCAAAAGATCGTGGGACGCTATTGCGTAGCGAGCTTCTGAGTCGGGGAAGACAGACTTGCGATTGATCCGCCAAGCTTCAGCACTTCTCTCAGCCGCAGTCCTTGCGGCGTGCGCTGCGAGCCTGTTCGCCGTGGCGCTGGCCCAACCGCCATCGGCCGAGCGCGTGCGCGGCGGCATGTTCGACGCGTCAGACCCGGCCGGTATTGCCCGCTTCATGGAACGCACGGGCTATCGGGTCGAGCTGCGCGCCGACGGCAAGGGCGACCCGGTGATCGCGGGACGTTTCTCCGGTTCGGAATACATGGTGCAGTTCTACGAGTGCGAAGGCGGCCAGTTCTGCAATTCCGTGCAATTCATCACACAGGCACCGCGCCCGGCCGCCCTGTCCACCGATACGATCAACGCCTTCAACGCCCGCTGGCGCTATGCGCGGGTGGTCTATGACGCAGCGCAGGTGAAGCTGTTGATGGACGTGAACCTCGATGCCGGCGTCACGGCCGACAATTTCGAGGATACGCTCGACATCTGGCGTCAGCTGGTCGACATCTACGAGCGTGAAATCCTCGTCAAACGGTAGGCAGGCTGCGGTCTCGCCGCTGTCACAGCGGGCGATGAACGCGTTCCGGATTCTTGCCGACGGCCATGACCGTATCGGCG
>CALRWU020000460.1:0-3318 GCA_943371945.1 Azorhizobium sp. AG788 | reverse complement strand
TTGACCGCCATGGGGCTGTCCGATACCGCCGCTCGCTCGGCCATCCGGGCCAGCTTCGGCTGGGCGACGAAGCCGGAAGATTTCGACGCGCTGGCCAATGCGTGGATCAAGATGGCGGCGCGGGCGAGACCGCAACTTGTGAAGCTGGATGCGCATGTCTGAGGGCAAGGAAATCATCGTCAAGGACAGCATCGACCAGGGAACGGTCGACGCTGCGCGCGCGTTTGAGTCCGACAAGTATGCCGAGGGCTTCGTCACCGACATCGAGATGGAGCTCGCGCCCAAGGGGCTGAGCGAGGACACGGTCCGCTACATCTCGGCGAAGAAGGAAGAGCCGCAGTGGATGCTCGACTGGCGGCTTGAAGCGTTCAAGCGCTGGAAGGAAATGGAAGAGCCCACCTGGGCAATGGTCCATTATCCGAAGATCGATTACCAGGACGCCCATTATTACGCCGAGCCCAAGGGCGGCGCGAAGTACAAGTCGATCGCGGACGTGCCGCAGGAAATTCTCGACACCTATACGAAGCTCGGCATTCCGCTGAAGGAGCAGGAAGTGTTGCTCGGCGTTGAAGGCGCGGTGGGAACTGCGGCGGAAGCGCGCGAGACGCCGTCCGACCCAGCCCGGCCGCGCGTTGCGGTGGATGCGGTGTTCGACTCGGTGAGCGTTGCGACGACGTTCCGCGCAGAACTTTCCAAATCCGGCGTGATCTTCATGTCGATCTCCGAGGCGATCCGAGAGTATCCGGAGCTGATCAAGCAGTATCTCGGCTCTGTCGTGCCGGTGACGGACAACTTCTTTGCGACGCTGAACTCGGCGGTGTTTTCGGACGGGACGTTTGTCTACATCCCGAAGGGCGTGCGCTGCCCGATGGAGCTGTCGACCTATTTCCGGATGAACGCGAAGGGCACGGGGCAGTTTGAGCGGACGCTGATCATCGCGGACGAGGGCGCTTACGTTTCCTACCTTGAAGGTTGCACGGCGCCGGTGCGGGACGAGAACCAGCTGCACGCGGCGGTGGTCGAGCTGGTCGCGCTGGCGGATGCGGAAATCAAGTATTCCACCGTGCAGAACTGGTGGCCGGGAGATGCCGAGGGCAAGGGCGGGGTCTATAACTTCGTCACCAAGCGCGGCGATTGCCGTGGCGCGCGTTCGCGGATTTCGTGGACGCAGGTGGAGACCGGTTCGGCGATCACCTGGAAATATCCGAGCTGCATCCTGCGCGGCGATGACTCGTCGGGCGAGTTCTATTCGATCGCAGTGACCAACGGACGCCAACAGGCGGACACGGGTACCAAGATGATCCACCTCGGCAAGAACACGAAGTCGCGGATTATCTCGAAGGGCATTTCGGCGGGCCGATCGAACAACACGTATCGCGGGCTTGTCTCGATCAATGCGAAGGCGTCGAAGGCGCGCAACTTCACGCAGTGCGACTCGCTGCTGATCGGCCAGAACTGCGGCGCGCACACGATTCCGTATGTCGAGAACCGCCGGGGCGATGCGCAGCTCGAACACGAAGCGACGACGACCAAGCTGTCCGACGACCAGCTGTTCTATGCACGCCAGCGTGGCATCGGCGAGGAGGCGGCTGTGGCGCTTCTGGTGAACGGCTTTGTGCGCGACGTGCTGCAGAAGCTGCCGATGGAGTTTGCGGTGGAAGCGCAGAAGCTGCTTGAGGTTAGCCTTGAGGGAAGCGTGGGGTGAGGTGATGCGGGTTGGGGCGATACTTGCAGCACTCGTGCTCTTGTCTGGCTGCTTCACGAAAGACGGCATCATCACGCCTTACAATTCAGCGCCGAGCAAGCTGATTGCTGATGCGCCTACGTTGGTTGCCGGAATGGAGGCGCCTACTGACCGTCAAGTTGTCTGGCTGATCCATCTTCAGTCGCGCGGTGAGCTGGCGAAGTTGACGAAGGAGCAGGCTCTGACAAAGGTTGGCCTTCTCGCTTCCGGCTTTGAGTGTCCAGACTACAGGCACGTTCGTTTCGAGCGCGTCAGCCAGGTCATGATGACGTCCTACATCAGGGTCGCGTGTCCGCAGACGGAACCGCCCTGGAATGCCCCGGTCACTGCATCCCTGGCTGATCAGGTAACGGCCGCTGAGCGCGTGGGATTCGTGTGCGATGAGCCGACGGGGGATACGGCGACATGCCGTGCGCGAACGGTTTTTCCAACGCTGAATGAGACGGGCAAGCAGATCAGCGAGCGCTCGGTAGCCATCAGCGCCACCTTGCGGCCAGCGCAGGAGGCTGTGGTCAGCGTATCCATGGCGACCGACTATCTCCGCTTCGTACCCGTGTGCGCCGGTGAGCAGGGCGATGCATTCAAGCCGTGCAAGATAGAGGTCGGCGGCCTCAATCTATTCGTCCGGCGCAATGCGCGTGAAAATTTTAGCCAAAAGCAGACGGTGCTCGACACCGGCGTAGCTTTCCGAGTTGTGCCACCTGATCAATCACTTTCGGAAGAGTACATCGAATGGCGTGTCGAGACGCAGAAAGTCCCGCGTGTCGAGGATGTCGACGGAGATGGTGACCTGGACCTGCTTGTCCAGCTGGACGCTGTCGGCGCGCGCCACGCGGTCTGGCGGAATGACTCGACAGGCGGGAAACCTCACTTCGTGCGGCTGGATACGCCATGACCGATACGCGCATCATCGTTCTCGCACCCATGACCGGCGCTGGCATCGAGGTCTATGCCAAGTGGCCCGATGTCGCCGCGACCATCCGCGCGACATTTGACAGGCTCTACAAGCCGGGCGCGCTGGTCCCCGGCCATGGGCACAACTTCATTCTCTATTCGAACGAGACGAAGGAGGGCGGCACGTTGCTGATCGGCGTGCTCGACCGGCAGCCGGGCGGTGCTGATCCCGATGTGAAGGCGGCGCATATCCCCGGCGGTCGTGTGATCACGGCGGCGCACATGGGCGACTATGGACGGATGCGCGAGACGTATGACGTTCTGCATGCCGAGGTGAAGGCGAAAGCCTTGCGGCGGATCTGGATGTCGCTGGAGGTCTATGGCGACTGGAGTGATGATCCGGCCAAGGTGAAGACCGACCTGTATCTCTATCTGGCTGTGTCGATGTGAGCACGGAGCGGGAGGAATCTCAGGCTCTGGCAAAGCGTCTCAACTGGGAGCCGCCGGGTCATCTGGGTATGCCGGGTTGGATTCCTGACGATGCCTGGGAGCATTGGGGTGTGTTCGCGGTCGTTGCGTCGCGCAGCATTAACTGGCGTCCGGTTGATCCAGTGATGTGGCGCGCACAGTTTGGCGACACCTGGATGCCGGATTGTCAGGATCAGGCCTCGGGCGAATTC
>CALRWU020000459.1:0-3321 GCA_943371945.1 Azorhizobium sp. AG788 | reverse complement strand
TCGAAGAGATTGCAAATGTTGCAGCTGACCTTGAGACCACCGCTGGACAGGTTGCGCTCGCGTGGGTGCTGCAGCGCGCTGACAACATCGCGATTATCCCAGGCACGACCAAGATCGCAAACCTCCGCCAGAATCTCGCCGCTGCGGATGTAAAACTCACCTCCTCCGCACTGGCGCGGCTCGACGCGCTTGCCGCGAAAGTAAAAGGCGATCGGTATCACGAGGACGGCATGAAGGGCGTCGACGGCTGAAAGGCGCTCTGCCGCACTGTTCCAATACGTTCAGAGACTCACACGCGATGTCATTCCGCCTTCGACCGCGAGATTGATGCCGGTGGTAAAAGAGGACATTGGACTCGCTAGGAATACAGCCGCATTTGCGATGTCCTGCGGCGTCGCCATGCGCCCCATTGGATTACGCGCCATGATGATTTTGAAGAATTCCGGGTCGCCATGTTCGACCTTGTGCCAGATACCACCTTCAAAATAGACAGCGCCCGGTGACACCACGTTGACGCGCACATGCGCCTTCGCCCACTGCTTGGCCAACCCCTTGGCGACATGAATCTGCGCCGCCTTAATAGGTCCGTAGGCGCTCGCCTCTGACGCCTCCAGAGCTGCGATTGACGATATGATGATGATCGCGGCATCGCCGGATTCCGCTGCGGAGACCGCCAAATAAGGAAGCGCAACAGCTGAGGCGCGTTGCAAGCCCATGATATCGATTTCGAACATGCCCAGCCAAGCTTCATCGCTGTCGCCCTGCGTCATGGCGCTGGCACTGGAAACCAGGACATCGAGTCCTCCGAGCTGGCCGATGACGTCTGCCACCCACGTTTTGAGCCCCTCACCATCCGCAATGTCTACGACGCCACCATATGCTTTCGCGCCGAGCGTCTTCAGAGCATCAACGGTCTCACTTACCTCCACAGAATTACGCGCGCAGATTGCCACATGCGCGCCTTCGCGCGCCAGCGTCTCGGCGATGGCGCGCCCGATACCGCGTGTGCCGCCGGTGACGACCGCGCGCTTGCCCCTCAACCCGAGATCCATGGACGTCCTACATTCAATTGCGCTTCCATCACGAGATCAACCGCCCGCTGCTGGCGGGCGGACACGCAGGATCAGCGACTGACTACCCAAAGCCATCAGCTCACCTGTTTCTGCAAAGAGGTGGGTATCTGCGTGCGCAAATCTCCGTTCGATTCCCCTTATCCTGACATCGACGAGCACCCATTCAGTCGCAACCGCTCCGAGGATGCGGACGGTGTTGTCGAGACTGTTTCCGCCAGCGTTCGTGCCGAGTGCATTGCCAACACCGTTCGGCGCCAGATCTGCAAAGATCGCCAGCAGCGCAGCGTCGGTATCGACTCGCACTTTTGGCCTGACCCAGACGATCATGCGACCGTCCTGCGCCGGACGACCTTCCCTCTCGGCGTTATAGTGGCCTTGCGCGATCCTGACTTCGATCTGGCCATGCAGGCCGGTATCGTCGCCGCGCCAATGCTGGGTAGAAGCACAGGCGTCTGGGGACGGAACACGCGGCATGTCGAGCCACTGCCGCCGCCCTTCGTTCTCACGGCTGCCGGTGGCTGCAAGGACGCTCAAGACATCCTGACCCTGACTTCGTCCAATGACATGGACCTGTGAGGTGTGCTTGCCTCGGGTGCTCAGGCGGACTTGGAGGTTCAGTGTCTCGCCACAGGGCAGAGGCGACAGAAATTGTGCAGTGGCCCAAGTTGCCGATCGGCCGCTTGCCTGCTCGGCGGCGGCCAGCGCAGCGGCAAGAGCAACTCCGCCAAACATGTAGCGGCTCTCTGAAGGTCCGACGCTCAAGCTCGGAGAGATCGCAAGCCGAAAGAAGTCCGGCGTTGCGCCGCCTTGCAGGGTGATAAAACTCCTCACGCGTTCACTCGCCCGGCCTGTGTCACGCAATGCTTTCCAAGCCAAAGGCGCGCCGTAGCCCGTTCACCCGGGACTTTGCAAATTCTCTGGAGACGCGCGGCCCCGGCACGAGATCAAATGCGTGAAAGGCGCCGGGCACGACAAGCAGCTCGACCGATATGCCAATATCGATTAGCCGGCGCGCAAACTGCACATCCTCGTCAACGAACAAGTCGAGCCCCCCCACACCGATCCAAGCGGGCGGCAAACCTGAAAGATTGTCGATCCGTGCCGGGACGGCTTGGTGAGGAACCTGGTTTGATCCGGGTTCGAGACCGAGGAACGAGCGCCAGCCAAATCGGTTGGCTTCCGCAGTCCAGAGGATGAAGCCGATGTGATCGGGCACGGATCTCGCGCTTCCGGTGCGGTCATCCAGCATCGGATACGTGAGCGACTGGAACATTACAGATATCTCGCCCCTGTCGCGCGCAGCCACGGCAAGCAACGCGGCGTGGCCTCCCCCCGCACTCCGGCCCATGACGGCGAGCTTTGTGGGATCCACTCCGAGTTCAGGGGCATGGGTGTGGAGCCACTTCAACCCGGCATAGTTGTCCTCGAGCGAACCTGCCCACGTTGTCTCTGGCGCCAAGCGGTAGTCCACGGCGACGATCGCGCAATCGAGACTTTGGACCAGTTCTTGGAGGAACCGGATTTCTCCCGACGCCCTTCCCATTATGAACCCACCGGCATGCATGTAGACGATGCCAGGGCGCGAGGTTCCGGGCTTTGCGTTGATAACAAAGATCGCAACCTCGGGATCGCCCGGCCCGCCGGGGATCAGCATTTCGGAGACAGGTACTTCGGCGAGACGGGAGCCCGCGACCTCTCGTGACCTAGCGAGGCGCAGGTTTTCTGCGTTCCATTCCCCGATCTGGAAACCTTGCATGATCTTGGCAGCGTCACGCAATTCCGGGTGGACGCGCGCGAGAGGATCGTTTGTCACTCAGTGTCCCCGCAAATGGAAAAATGTGTACCGCGCGTACGCGGCGCTACACGCGTCCCGTTACCGGCACCACGGCACCGGTGACGTCGCGCGCTGCATCCGAGGCAAGGAACAGGATCACTTCGGCCAGCGATGCCGGGCTGACCCAGTTTGACGGATCTGCATCCGGCATGTCTTTGCGATTTTGCGGTGTGTCCAGGATCGATGGGGCCACCGCATTGACGCGAACCTTGCCCTTCATCTCCTCGGCCAGGCTTTCGGTCATCCGATGAACACCCGACTTCGATGCCGCGTAGGCTCCCATGCCGTGACCAGACTTGGCCAAGGCCGCAGCAGCACCCACGTTCACAATGGCGCCCTTGCTCGGTACGAGGAATTTCAGGGCAGCTCGCGATGCGTTGACGGCGGTCAACAGGTTCATCCGAAACATCCGCT
>CALRWU020000458.1:0-3325 GCA_943371945.1 Azorhizobium sp. AG788 | reverse complement strand
CTTGGCCTCGGAAGAGTCCCTGAGATCCGCTAGCAGAACGCCTCATGGCAGGCAGCGCGAACTTGTTCGTGGTGGTCACGCTTCGTGCCCCGTCCTCCAGCTCGCGAGACCAGCCATCGGCCAAATGTCGACACCCTTGTTGGCATTCGCATCTCAATCGCCTGAACGAGACCGCGAACGGCCGGCTCTTGTGGATTGTTGAGTCCCGTCAGAGCCATCTCTGGAGCTTTGCCAAAGGCAGCCGCTCAAAGTCACATTTTGCCCCGACATGACTCGATTGAACCGTTGAGGAGCTCAGTCAATCTGAGCCGGATTCAAACAAGCCTGTTACAGCAGGTCGCCTCCACAGGCGCCTGCGGTCGTACCGGTTGCCTTGAACGCCTTGATCACGTTGCGGCCCGTCGTCCAGCGGTGGACTTCATCCGGCCCATCGACCAGGCGTTGCGAACGGATGTGGGTGTACCAAGCGGCGAGCGGCGTATCGCGTGAATAGCCGAGGGCGCCGTGCAGCTGGATCGCCGTGTCGACGACCTTGTGCACCATGTTGGCGAGATAGACCTTGGCGATGCCGTTCTCTTGCCGGATGTCCATCTTGTGCTCGGCCTTGTAGGCGATATGCAGCAGCATCAGCCGAGCGATGTAGATCTGGCTGGCGCATTCGGCGAGCATGAACTGAACGGCCTGACGCTCATCCAGCTTCTTGCCGAAGGTCGTGCGGTTGACGACGTGTTCGGTCGCCATGTCGAGCGCGCGCTGCGCCATCGAGACGTTGTGCATGCCGTGCCGCAATCGGCCATACGCAAGCCGGTGCTGGCCCATCGAGAACCCCTCACCCTCCCCGCCCAGCAGGTTTTCGGCTGGCACTTCGAGGTCCTTGATCTCGATCTCCGAGTGCGAGTGACCAAGCACCGCCGACAGCGGCCCCTCGACCGCCATGGTGTGAATGTCACGCTTGATGTTGTAGCCGGGGTTGGGCAGCTCAACGAGGAAGGTGGAGAACTGCTTGTGGCGCGGCGCCTCGGGATTGGTCTTCGCCATGACGAGTGCGATATCGGCGACGCTGGCAGCAGAGGAGAACCACTTCTCGCCATTGAGCAGCCAGGCGTCATTGCCTTTGCGCTCGGCGCGTGTCTGCATGCCTGTGGCGTCCGCGCCGGCTGCCTTCTCGGTCATCGAATAGCAGATGCGTTTCTCGCCATTGAGCAGAGGCTTGAGGAATTTCTCCTTCTGGAAGGGTGTACCGTATTCCAGTAGCGTCATCATTGTGGCGTCGTCGGGGCCTTGCGTGTTCATCGAAAGGGCGCCGAGCATGCTTTCGCCCAGCTCCATCTGCACCAGCGCATTGGCGAGCGGCCCAAGGCCCATGCCGCCGTGCTCCTTGGGGATGAAGGGACACCACAGGCCCTGCGCTCGCGCCTTCGCGCGCAACTCGGCGAGAATGGACTTGTAGTCGCCCCCGTCCACCAGACGCTTTTCCGCCGGCACACATTCATCATACACCCACTGGCGCACACGTTCGCGGATGGCCTTTGCCTCAGCCGGAATTTCAAAATCGATCGCCATGACGCCGTCCCTAATTGTCCGTCAAATTTGCCGAGGCTACGGATAGGCCCCGGCCCAGAAAACTCCCGTCGACGCGCCTGCGGCGCAAACGACGGGAAAGTCTGAGGTTCAACCGTACAGGTCGCGTGCACCGGGGTTGCACGCAATCGAAAAGCGGCACGACACGCGAATTGTCAATAGACCTGTTGTTCGTGATTATGACCTTTTAAGGCCGGATCGCGGACGAACGATTCGCCCCACCATGCAATGCTGCGTTACGTTTTTCTATAAGCCATAGAGCTGGCCTATTGACGCAATACGCAGATCGTCCGCTATATCTACAGCGCCTTTACAGCGGCGGAGGAGACGACATTGCTTAGCAAGTCAGTGCTTACGTTTGGTTTGGTGGCTATCTCTGCAGCGCTCGCCGGCTGTCAGCTTGAAGGGCAATTGCCAGCACCCCAGACCGCCGCTGTCGCGAACACAGCTCCAATCGCGGCGAGCAAAGTGCCAGGCGAAACTGCACAGTCTGCTGCTGTCATCTCTGAAGGAGAGGCTCTCTATAAGCAGAACTGCGCTGCCTGCCACGATAACAACGAAGTTACACGCGCGCCAACGCGCGAGAGCCTGCAAAGCATGAACTTCCGGGTCATGAACTTTGCCCTGACAGGCGGAAAAATGAAGGCCCAGGCTGCGGGACTTTCCGTCACGCAGCGAGCTGTTCTGGTCAACTACCTGATCGGGCGCGAGGGCAGCGCAACAGACGACTGGGCTAAAAACATAAAGTGCGCAGGAACGACGGGCAGCGTAAGCATCACGTCCAGCGCCCCCGTCACATCCACGGGATTTGGCATTACGCACAACAACAATCGCAAGTTGACAGCTCAGCAGGCCGGACTGACGACCGCACAACTTTCTAACCTGGAGCTGGCGTGGGCGATCGCAGTACCGGAAGCCTCGACCATGCGCTCTATGGGACCGGTTGTTGGCAACACGATCTTCTGGCCGGCGACTGATCTTGGCCAGGTCCACGCGATCGACATCAGCGGTCCGAAACCTTGCGTGCACTGGACCTACACAACGCCGGGAGGGGCGCCCCTGCGGTCAAGCGTAGCGTACGGCGTACTTGCCGACGGCACGCCGCTGGTTGTCGTATCGGGCGTCGACGCAACTGTTCACGCCCTCGATGCGCGAACGGGAACGCCTCTCTGGACTAAGAACGTCGCTTACTACTCATTCTCGATGACGACTGGGACGCCAGTCATTCTGAAGGACCGGGTGATCGTGCCGGTGTCTCAAGGCGAGATCACAGCGGGGGCCGATACCAAAATAGAGTGCTGCACAAACCATGGGTTTGTCCTGTCGCTGGACCCCAGGACAGGCGAGCAGCAATGGCGCTATGACACGATGCCAGACGCGACAGCACAACGCGACCGAGGCGACGGCAAGCCGCTCATGGGGCCATCAGGAGCGCCCATCTGGAACTCACCAGCCATCGATGAAAAGCGTGGGCTCGTATACTTCGGCACCGGAGAAAGTAACTCGCCGCCGGCTCACAAGAATACGAACGCCCTGATCGCCATCGGGCTGGAGGACGGCAAGGAGAGATGGAGCTTTCACGCTACACCAAACGATATCTACAATTCAGGATGCGGGTTGAATCCGAGCCCCGAGCTGCTCAACTGCACCCGGGCGCCTGAGACCGTTTTTCGAGATGTTGATTTCGGCGGCTCATCGGTTCTCGGTCGTTTGCGCGATGGCACTGAGCTAATGTTCTCCGGCC
>CALRWU020000457.1:0-3326 GCA_943371945.1 Azorhizobium sp. AG788 | reverse complement strand
CGAGGCCCTTCTGCATGGCGGCCGTGACCATCATGTTCCAGACGCGTGAGCGGGCGATTTCAGGATCGCTGACGCTGTAGAGCATTTCGTTGAGGGCATCGCCGTAGATCAGCGTGCGACCGTCCTTGAGGGGTGTTTCCTTGATGCGGTTTTCGGCGCGGGCTTTCGCCAGACGCTCGGCGTCCGCGAGCAGCGAGATCTGGGCGCAGACGCCCGCGATTGCGCCGGCGGCGGCCATCAAAGTCGGGGCGTGCATCTTGTTTTCAAGCGCGATGCGGGGCGGTAGATTCCGCATGATGAGGCCGAAGGCAAAGTTGCAGGCGATCTCGTCCGGCTGACCCGCCCATGGGAAATGGTTTCCCGGTGTGGCGGCTGTTTCAGCCTGTTGTGCGTTCGTCGTCCCAATCATGTTCAGTCTCCCACTCGACTCTGGGCGAACTCTGCAATTAGCGGGCCGCGCGAAGATTAACCTAAAATCGCTCGCAACGTAATGCTTGACCCTCACGGAACGTTAGAGCGCATGACTGTGCCGACACGAGAGAGCGTCACATGAAAGAACTCACGGTAAAACAGCTGGCGGCGATCTCTGGCGTGACGGTGCGGACGCTGCACCATTATGACGAGATCGGCTTGCTGACGCCCGCGCATGTCGGGGCGAACGGTTATCGCTATTATGGGCGGGCCGAGCTGATGCGCCTGCAACGCATCCTGTTTCATCGGGAACTGGGCGTTCCGCTGGGCGAGATCGTCGAGCTGCTGGCGCTTGAGGGCGAGGATCAGGTCGGCGTGCTGATGCGCCATCGTGAAAGACTTGAAGCGGAGCGGGCGCGCTTTCGCGTCCTCATCGAAACCATCGACCGCACGGTCGCAAGCATAAAGGGAGAGACCCACATGTCGAACACGGACCTGTATCAGGGCTTTTCGGCGGAGAAGCAGGCAGACTACGAAGCGTGGCTGGTCGAGCGCTATGGCGCATCGATGCAGGAGCGCCTCGATCTTTCGGGCAAGGCGATGGGGAAGATGAGCGAGGCCGAGCAGGCCGCGTTGATGGACACGCTGAAGGATATCGAGACGGGACTTGTCGAAGGCATGAAGCGCGGGATCGATCCGGCGGCCGAGCCGGTTGATCGCATGATCGCGCGGCATCGGGCGTGGGTCGCAGTGGCGTGGGACAAGCCGTGTCCGCCGGATGCCTATGCGGCACTGGCGGATATGTACCTGTCGCATCCGGATTTCGTGGCGCGGTATGAGGCGCTGGGGCCGGGCTTTGCGGTGTGGCTGACGGACGCGATGAAGGCGCATGCGATACGGCAAGCATGAGGGTGCGGTCTCGCTGGTGAATGCGAGTTTGAGTCGAAGGAGTTTTGCGGGATGTGTGGCGGGCCGCGCGAGCTGTGGCTGCCCCCTCCGTCGCGCGCAAGCGCGCGCCACCTCCCCCGCCTGTCGGCGAGGGAGGCAAGAGGCGCCGGCGCTTTGCCTCCGCCGGCGAAGCCGGGGGAGGTGGCTTGCCCGGCAAGTCGGAGGGGGCTGTTGAGATCAACGCCTGCGCGACGCGCGATGCGTAACGCATGCGCGCGGATGGCGGGTTCGGGATCAGCGTTGAAGCGCGCCATGGCGAGGAAGCGACGGTTCATTTCGAACGGCGTCGCAGGGCATGGCCCGCCATAGTTGGCGGGAGGTTCGGTTGAGGGGATGAAGGCGTCGAGATCGAGCGCCTTGCCGGCGAGCAGCTGGGCGGCGCCGGAGGCGAGGATCTGGTCGCGCATCCACTCGCACTGGCGGAGGTCTCGCCAGTGGTCGCGCCAGTTGGGTTTGAACTTCGTGGTGCGGCGGATGCGCTTGAGTTTGGCGATCTGATCGAACAGGTGAGCGAGCCAGGCGATGAACATGGCGATGGGCGCGAACCAGTTCGGGTCCGCGTTATCGTCGGGCTCAAGAGGCGCTCGTTCGAGGCTCATGGGCGCGATTGTACGCGCGCTGGGAGGCCGGCCGATTTGCGGTGTGGTTTCCCGCATATTTTGGCGAGCAAGTGATTGAGCTTGTTGGAGAAGATTTTTCGGTGTCCACCGAATCCGGACACCCGCCGTCCAACAAAATGCGGGGTAACGCGCGGCGCCATTCTCAGCCCTGTGCCGAGAGTGACTCCACAAAAGGATGGCGGGCGATTCAGACCGGTAGGGTGTCTATCCCGCCGTTGAGTGCGCGTTGCATGAGAAGCGTGTCGCACCAGCGGTTGAATTTGAAACCGGAGCCTTTGATGCGGCCGCATTCGGTGAAGCCCATGAGGGCGTGGAGTCTGGCGGAGGCGAGGTTTGTAGCTGCATCGCCAATCACCGCGATCATCTGGCGGAAGCCGACTGCTTCGCAGCGGGCGAGGAGTTCGGCGAGCAGGAGCGTGCCGATGCCGAGGCCCTGTGCATCGGGGGCGATATAGATCGAGTCCTCAACCATGAAGCGGTAGGCGGGGCGGGTGCGGAAATGGCTGGCATAAGCGTAGCCAAGAACTTTGTCGGCGCTGTAGGCGACAAGATAGGGGAAGCTTCCCGCTATGATGGCGTCGTAGCGCCTGCTCATCTCGTCGAGCGAGGGCGCGTCATACTCATAGCTCGCGGTGCCGTTGAGGACGGCGTGGCCATAGATGGCGGTGATGGCCGGAAGATCGGCCAGTGTGGCTGCGCGAATGCGGATGCCGTCGATCATGCGACGCGCTTTCTCGCCGAACCGGCTGCACCGGGCAAGCTAGCCCGTGATCAGGACAGCGACGGCCTTGCCGAGGGCGCCGAACAGCAGGATGGCGGTGGCGACGAGCTGGACCATGAAGCCAAGCTCACGCCGGGAAGGATCCTTCGCGTAGCCGAGCGCATACAGGATGCGGCCGACGATCCACACGACGCCGATGGCGGCGACGATGATGCCGGTCTGGTCCTGCGGTTGCCAGAAGATGTGGCAGAGCCACAGGGATGGCAGGAAGACGGGCAGCCATTCCAGCGTGTTCGCCTGGATGCGCACGGCGCGTTCCAGCCCGGGATCGCCGGTCATGGTCGGCGCATCGATGCCGGATTTGCGGCGCGCGGCGCCGACGCCCATCACCATCCAGAAGTAGACCAGCAGGGACGCCAGCGTGACGATGGCGACATAGGCGTGCGTTTGCATGTGAGGTGGCTTCCGGAGTTACATGAATACGTTTCAGCGACTACCGGCCCTTCGAGACGCCGCCTGCGGCGGCTTCTCAGGGTGAGCTGGTCCGGCGGTCCGGAGATCAGGTGGCGCGTTCGACCATCAGCTTCTTGATCTCCGCGATGGCCTTCGCCGGGTTGAGACCCTTC
>CALRWU020000456.1:0-3328 GCA_943371945.1 Azorhizobium sp. AG788 | reverse complement strand
CCGAAAGCCCGCGAAAGCAATGGCGATCCCGGCAGGACTTGAACCTGCAACCACCCGCTTAGAAGGCGGGTGCTCTATCCAGTTGAGCTACGGGATCAGACGCAGCAACGGCGTCTTAAGCGGGTTCCCCGGCAGACGCCAGAACCCTCGGACGCCAGACCAGCAGGCCCTAGTGCGTCCACTGTCTCTTGCGGTTGGCCGAGAAGTTGTCGGCATACGCCTTGATGATGCGCTTGGGCTCGCGCGTTTCGGTCACCTGGAAGGGAATGCCATTGCGGCGGGCAAACTCGATCGCCTCGTCGCGGGTGGGGAAGGTCAGGCGCACCTGCGTGTTGGTGTCGGCATTGCTGATCCAGCCCATCAGCGGATCAACCGTGCGCGGCGTCTCGCTGTCGAATTCCAGCATCCATTCCTGCGATTTCGCCGTGCCGGACTGCATGGCGTTGCGGGCGGGGCGATAGATCTTGGCGAGCATCGGGCGACTCCGTAACAGCGCCCCATCTGCCCTCAAACCCGTGAAAATTCAACTGCGCGTCGGGGTCGCTGGCCTCAGCCCGGGGTTTTGCGCAGGCTCACGATAAACGCCGCCAGATCAGCCACATCCGGCCCCTGGAACACATAGTTCGGCATTTTGGGGTGCGTTGACCGCATCCACGCTTCGAGGCCCTCAGGCGTGCTTTCGGACCGCCCGGCGATCTTCCGGAAGTCCGGCGCGCCAATGTCGACCGCAGCCGCCTGTCCAAGCCCGATATTGTGACACTGGGCGCAGACCTGAGCCGCAATCGCCGCGCCGCGATACGCCGCCGGATCGACGTCCGCTGGCGGCTTCGCCTGCGCCACGACGACAGGAGCCTCGGGCTTTGGAGCGGCCGCATGCTGCCCGGGATTGCACGCAACGATGGCGAGGGCCGCCACGAGAAAGCCGAGCATGTATTTGAGCCAGTGCATAGGATTGCCGCCTGTAACGATCGGACGCCCCGAACGGAGCCTCGCCCGCTTCCACATAGGGCGACTTGATCACCATCAAACAACCAGCAGACGCCGCGCCTCCGCAGCGATCAGATTGCCCAGTCCCGGCAATTCCCCGGCCGTGAAAGCCGCCATGGGCCGATGGACGGCGCTCGCCACCAGCACGTCAAAATCCTCGCCGCCATGCAGCCCGTCGCCGAGGAACAACCCGATCGCGACCCAGGGCGGCTCGGCTGCTGCTGCAACGTCTGTCGCGAAAGGCGGCTCCTCAAGAAACCCGACCTCAACGCGCCCATAGCGGGCCTGCATGTGCTGCGCGACGACCCGGGCGCTTGCGGCAGAACGGCCGGTCTTCTGCGAGCCATGCGCGACCAGCACCACGCGCGGGTCCGCCGCATGGCTGATCGTGCGAAGCGCCAGATTGTCGGCGAGGAAGGGCGCGAAGCTCGGCCACAAGGCCATAGGCGGGGCCAGCGTATGGCCCTCGCGCGAGAAGAAGGGCTTCAAACGCCTCTCGAAGAAAAACCCATCCGAGAACAGCAGCGGCAGGCACAGCACAGGCCGCTGCCCGCAGGCGTCCAGCGCCCGCTCTACGACGCCTTCGAGATTGACCAGGACAGAGCCGACATCCGCGTCGGGAATTGCGGCGTCAACCTGCTCGACGAGACCTGCCAGCCGCGCATTGTTCGCAGCCCCGCCGCGCTCGCCATGCGCTGCCAGCAGGATCACGGGTCGTTCGATGGTCGGTTCGCGGCTCAACGCGCCCGGTCGCTTCGGTCGTAGGTCAGCCAGATGATCCCGAGATAAACCGCCAGCCAGGCCGCAACCATTGCAAACGTCAGAAGCATCGGCGGCAGCCCCGTACTCTCTTCCAACAATGGCCGGATCCAGCGGACCGCAGCCGCGAGGCCTGCGATCAAGGCCGCCGTGACGACCCAACCCTGCCAGCTTTTCGGTGAAATGCCCCAGCCAATGGTCTTGGGGCCGAACCAGCCTCTGCTCATGTCGTGCCTCCTTCGGCCGCGTGCGCAAGTGTTGTTGCCGTCGGTATGGCTTGTCCTTGCGCGCCGTGCGCGTCAACGCCGACTGCTGTCCTGGGTCGATTTTCGGGAAACTGGTCCGAGTGGCTGGATTCGAACCAACGACCCTCTGCTCCCAAAGCAGATGCGCTACCAGACTGCGCCACACTCGGACTATGGCGGGGCTTATACCCGAAAGATGGCGGAACGGAAGCGAACCTTGCGAAAGGCCCGTAGGGCTGATTCTGGTGCCGTATTTAACGCTTTCGTTATTTAACACGCATGATAAATACAAAGTATGACTGACCCGCTGTCCCAGACCCTGTCGGCCCTCGCGGATCCCACACGCCGCGCCATCCTCGCCCGCCTCAGCCAGGGCGCGGCGACGGTGAACGAGCTGGCCGAACCGTTCGACATCTCGCTGCCCGCCATCTCGCGCCACCTGAAAGTGCTGGAGACCGCCGGCCTCATCTCGCGCAGCCGCGAGGCGCAATGGCGACCATGCACGCTGGAGACGGAACCGCTGCGCGAGCTCGATGGTTGGCTCGGCAGGTACCGCACCTTCTGGGAAGGCTCGTTCGACCGCATGGACGCCTACCTCAAGCAGATGACGCAACCGCCCGCCCCGCCACCCGTGAAGAAAGAAAAGCGGTCATGACATCCGCTCCCGCCGCCTTGCGCGACGACGAACTCCTGATCGAGCGCATCTTCGATGCGCCACTCGCCCTCGTCTGGCGCCTCTGGGAAAGCTCAGATCACATGATCCGCTGGTGGGGGCCAGAGAAGTTCACCACCACCGCAATCGACTGGGCGCTAACCTCGGGCAAGGCATGGAGTGCGACCATGGTCTCTACCCAGCACGGCGTCTCGAGGATGAGCGGCATTGTGCAGGAGGTGGCCAGGCACAAACACATCATCTTCTCATTCGCGTGGGACAATGACTCGGGCCGCGGTATGGAGACAGCCATCACCGTCACCTTCGCGGAGCGGGACGGCAAGACCACGCAGAGCTTCCATCAGACGCCATTCGCGTCGGTGCAATCACGCGACAGCCATGTCGGCGGCTGGACGTCGCTCATCAACAAGCAACAGGTCTATTTCGAAAACCTGGCGATCGCTGAAAGCAAAGGGCTGCGCGTATGATCACGCTCACCACTTACAAATGGGTCCCCGATTTCGCAGCGCCCTTGATGCGCGCTTTCCGCGTGCGATGGGCGCTCGAAGAAGCCGGCCTTCCCTATGACATCCGGCTCGTCGCGCTTGGTCCCGAGCAGCGCTCGCCCGAACATCTGGCGCGACAACCTTTCGGCCAAGCGCCCGCCATCGAGGACGACGGCCTC
>CALRWU020000455.1:0-3364 GCA_943371945.1 Azorhizobium sp. AG788 | reverse complement strand
GTCAGCCTCGGCGATCAGGATGCGCGCGCAATCGTGCGGACCCTGCGGGCTGGGCCGTGATGGCGCCTGCATCGCGCGATGCAGGTCGCCGAGCGGACCGAACGTGTCGAACGGTTCCTGAGCGGCCTCGGTCGAGCCTGATGCGGTGTCGTCTCCGAAGAGCCAGTCACCGACTTTTGCGAGTTGCGAGCGCATGAAAAACCCACTGCGTCCCCCGACGCCTTTCGAGCGCATAACTTCGGCTCTCGACGCTAAAGAGCGGTGAGGGTGGACAGGTGAATTGGTGCAGTCGCGCTAACCATGCCGCGTGTCGAAATGAAAAAGCCCCGGCGTTGACGCGCCGGGGCTCTTCGATTTGATTCAGTTTGCGCTACGGATGCGCCGCCTTCCACGCAGCGGCTTGTTTACCGACAACATCGACCAGATCACCCATCGCGATGTTGGCGTCGACAAGGTGGAGGCCCCAGTTCGGATCAGGCTTGCCCTGCGCCATCACGTCATTGCCCGGATCGTCGATGCGCGCATCGTTGGGATCGGCTTTGAAAGTCGCCTTGAGATAGACGTGACCTGCCTCGTGCACGCATTCGGTGGTGGTGAGGCCCGGCGTCATCACGAAGGGCGTAGCGATCGTCTTGCCTTTCACCCACGTCTTGTCGGCGGTCGACCAGTAAGCCTTCGGGTTGGTCGCAACGCCGCCGCCCAGAGCCGCCGGGTTGGTGCAGACGGCTTCCGTGCCATCGCCGCTGCGGCCGAACATCGCCTTCTCGGCGGGCGGGATGTTGGAGCGGAAGGTCGAGAACGAGATCACGCAGCCGGTCTGGCTGGCGGACTTGCAGGTCGGGATATTCTTGAATGTGCCGCCGACATCCTTGCCAACGGGCGTCTGCACGGACGAGCCCATGATAATGGCGGAGACGAGCTTTGCCTGATCGGGCGTGCCGTCCACTTTCGACGCGATGAGCCGCATGATCTGGCCCGAGCCCTGGCTGTGGCCGACAATGACCACGCCGCGACCCTTGTTCTCGTTGGCGAGATACCAGGCCCAGGCGTCATCGACATCGTTGTTGGCGTCAGCCGGCGTGCCGCGCGTCGGCACGGCGCCGGCGCCGGACATGCGTGCGCGCAGGGCGCCGAGCGAGAACTGGCGGTACATCGGCGCGAACAGGCGGCACTGACTGCCGAGGCGCGCGAATTGCGCCTTCACCACGTTGAGCTCTTCAGGGCCGGGGACAAGATCGGACTGGGTGAAGGGATCGAGCGAGACGGTGGGGTAAACGTAAAAGCAGTCAATCGGAGCGTTGGGATTGGGCGTGAACTTTTCGAGCGTCGTCGATCCGTCGGCTTTCACGATGGTGGCGTCGAGGTTCACGTCGCACGCGTTGCTCGCAATGCCCGGCTTGCACAGCCAGTTGGCGGCGACGGAATAGTCCGTGCGCGGAGAAGCGGCAGCAGTGGCCTGGGGTGTTGTCACCGCGACTGGTGCTGGGGCGGGCGGGTTCGGAACGTGCGGCTTCAGGTCTGCGGCGAGGGTGGGAGCGACCGGAATCTGCGGTGCGCGGCTCTGATAATCACCGCCCCACAGACAGCCTGATACCAGAAGCGCGGAGGCCATTATGGCGGAGGCTGGGGCGACCCCGCTGGCGAGGTGTGAGCGTTTCATGTGTCTCTCCCGGTATTGTTTCGGGCCACACTGACCCCTCAGGAGAAAGCTTGTCCAGCGCGGGCGAAGGTCAAGCCGGCGTGAACGAGGCCGATTTCGCGCCGTTTCGGTCGCGCCCGTCAGTTCGCGCCGCAGGGGGCGGCCTGGGTCTCGCGGATCGCCGCCGCGGCGGGGTCGGCGGCGTCGACAATGTGCGCCTTGAAGGTGCGCGCATCGGTGGAGGCGAACAGGTCTTCGAGTGCGTTCGACGACGCCTCGTTCATGAACACGTCGATGTGGCGGTCCTTGATGGCGCCGCCACGGTCACCGGCGAACAGGTAGCCGTCATGCACGAAGTCGCGTCCGTTGTAGGTGAAGGCGCGGCCGCGGAGTTCGGGCACGAACACCACGCTTTCGAGCGGGATGACGGTCGGGTCGACGGCGATGGTGCGGAACGGGACGAGCGGATGGTTGCGGACGCCACAGCCGAGCGGATGGTTCACCTTCATGAAGCGCGCGCGGCGCGTGGCGTTCTTGACGCCGTCGGTGAGGCTGCCGAGCCACTGGTCGCAATCGGCCTGATCCGGTCCGTTCGCGTCAACGAAGACATAGGCCGTGCTGGTGTTTCCGGTGTGCACGGAGACCGAGCCTTGCAGCGCCGCCTCGCACCAGTCGCGATGCGCCAGCGGCGGAGAGATCGGCGCGCCGTCGCGGCCGATCAGCGGGAAGGCGGCAGTGATCGACGCGGCGGCGGGTCTGATTTCCGGCGTGTGATAGTGCGTCGCCCACAGGCGGAGGTTGGGGCCGACTGCGCCTTCGCCCGGCGCCTCCAGCGAAAAGGCGAGGGCGCGCTCGTTGGGGGACAGTGTTGGCTGGATCGCCGGACCGTTCGACAAGCCGGGCGCTGATGCGGTGGCGCACGCCGCGAGCGAGAACACGACTGCGAGGCTGAAGCGGCGCAAGTGACGCGGGCTGACGACGCTCGGATCGGGGATCGGTTCGGCGATCAGCTCGGCTTGCGGCGTGGCGACAGGCGCAGGCGTCGGGCGCCCGCTGGCGACGGGGTCCCGCTTGAGGCCGAGTATGTCGGACAGGTCCTGCATGGTGACAGCGAAAGCGCCAGAGCCGTTACGATAGCGTTACTGGCAATCAGATCGCATTGGCCGGTTTCTTGCGCTTGCGGCCGGGGCGGTCTGAATCCTTGCAGATTTCTTCTGCGGCGTCGTGCAGAGCAATGACGGCCGGATTTGACTTGTCGACGACATAGGCCTCGAACGTCTTGCTCGATTTCGAGAAGACCAGATCGGGGAAGGGATCGACGTCCGCGTCATCCACGAACATGTCGATGTGGTTGCCCTCGATGGCGCCGCCGGTGTCGCTGGCGATCAGATAGCCATCGTGGGTGAAGAGCTCGCCATCGCTCCAGAATGTCTTCCCGCGTAGCTTCGGCACGTAGTAGACGGTGCCCATCTTCACGCGATCACGGTCGACCGCGATCGTGCGGAACGCCATCAGCGGAATGTTGCGGACGTCGCACGCCTTGGGATGGTGGAAGGGCTGGAAGCGCGCGCGGCGCGTCGCCGATTTGATGCCGCCGGAGAGGTCGCCGAAATAGCGGTCGCACGCGACCTGCTCAGGTCCGCCGCTGTCGACATACATGTAGGCCGTCGGCGCATCCTTCCCGTTGTCGACCCAGATCGAGCCCTGCATCGCGGCGTCGCACCA
>CALRWU020000454.1:0-3371 GCA_943371945.1 Azorhizobium sp. AG788 | reverse complement strand
AATATCTCCTTCTCGACCTTCAGCAAGGCGAAGGAATTGCAGGCGCGCATCTGGTTCACCCTGATCGCGCTGATCGTCTATCGCCTTGGCGCCCAGATCCCGATTCCCGGCATCGATGCGGTAGAATACGCTCGCGCCTTTGCCGGTATGAAGGAAGGCATCCTGGGAATGTGGAACACATTCTCGGGCGGCGCTGTCGAGCGCATGGCTATCTTCGCCCTCAACGTGATGCCTTATATTTCGGCGTCGATCATCGTTCAGATCCTGTCGACCGCCATTCCCTCGCTTGAACGTCTGAAGAAGGAAGGCGAGGGCGGCCGCAAGCAGCTGAACCAGTACACCCGCTATCTCACGGTCGTTCTGGCCATCGCCCAGGCTTATGGCGTGTCCGTGGCCCTCAACAACGATGCGATGGCCTACGAGCCAGGTATCTACTTCCAGGTGTCGACGGTTGTGACGCTCGTCGGCGGCACGATCTTTTTGATGTGGATGGGCGAGCAGATCACAGCCCGTGGCGTCGGCAACGGCATCTCGCTGATCATCTTCGCGGGTATTGTCGCGGAATTCCCTAACTACATCGTGCAGACTTGGATGCAGCTTTATGCAGGTCAGGTCGATTTTGTTGTCATCCTTGCGATCGCCGCACTGGCGGCAGCGCTGGTTCTTTTCATCGTCTTCATCGAGCGCTCTCAACGTCGTCTTCTGATCCAGTATCCCAAGCGCCAGCAGGGCAACCGCATGGTCGGCGGAGAATCGTCGTTCCTGCCGCTGAAGGTGAACTCGGCTGGCGTTATCCCGCCGATCTTCGCCTCTTCGCTGCTCATGCTGCCCAATACACTCGCCGGCTTCAGCAATCCTGCAGCGGCTGCTGCGGCTGCAGGCGGCAATGCGGATCAGATCGCCGCAGCTTCAAGCGGTTGGTGGGGCGATGTGCTGTTCTTCATCCAGGCCTATCTCGGGCCAGGTCAGCCGCTGCACATCGTGGTCTACGCCGCGCTGATCATCTTCTTCTGCTTTTTCTACACCTCGATCGTCTTCAACCCGGAAGAGACTGCGGAGAACCTTCGCAAGTATGGCGGGTTCATCCCCGGCTATCGCCCCGGCAAGAAAACGGCGGAGCACCTGGACTACGTTCTGACCCGTCTCACCGTCATCGGCTCGCTCTACATCGCTGCGGTCTGCGTGATGCCGGAACTGCTCAGGAACGAGTTTGCGGGGAGGTTCTATATCGGGGGCACGTCGCTGCTGATTGTCGTCTCGGTTACCATGGACACGGTAACGCAGATCCAGTCGCACCTGATCGGCCACCAGTATCAGGACATGATCAAGAAGGCGCGGGTCGGGGGTAAGAAGAAGTGAACCTGATCCTGTTCGGGCCTCCGGCGGCCGGCAAGGGTACGCAGGCCAAGAAGCTGGTGGCCGAACGTGGCTTCATCCAGCTCTCGACCGGCGACATGCTGCGCGCGGCCCGCTCCTCCGGGTCCGAGCTGGGCAAGCGTGTAGCGGCGATCATGGATTCGGGCTCGCTCGTGTCCGACGAGATCGTCATCGCCCTGATCGAGGAACAGCTGGAGCAGAACCCTAGGGCAGCGGGGTTCATCTTTGATGGCTTCCCGCGCACCACCCCCCAGGCCAAGGCCCTCGACGATTCGCTTGCGGGTCGGGGCCAGAAGGTCGACGCCGTCATCCGCCTGAAGGTTGACGAGACCGCCCTGATCGACCGGGTAACCAAGCGATTCGAAGCTGAAGGCCGGGCAGACGACAATCCGGAAGCCTTCAAGAAGCGGCTTGTAGCTTACAATGCCCAGACTGCCCCGCTTGTTGAGGTCTACAAGGAGCAGGGCAAGATCACCGAGATTGACGGCATGGCCAGTGTGGACACGGTCTCAGCCGCGATTGCTGCGATCCTGGACAATGTAAACGCCAAAAAAACGATATGAAACTGAGGGTAAACTTGTGCCTCGCACGGGCGCGGAAGCCTGAGGACAAAAGGGAAATAAGCGGTTGACGGGGCCAGTTCGGCCAACTAGATAGCGGCCTTCGTGACGGGCCGAAGGTTCGCCGCGCCGGAATGGCGTTGGGCGAACGTTCGCGTTGCGCTGGCATTTCGATAGAGATTTTCGAGCCGGTCATCCCGTTCGGGTGTATCGGCGGACGTTCAGGAGAGGCAATTGGCCCGTATTGCAGGCGTAAACCTTCCGACCGCGAAGCGCGTCGAGATCGCGCTGACCTATATTCACGGCATTGGAAACACCAAGGCCAAGGAAATCACCGCGAAACTCGGCATCGAGCCGTCGCGCCGCGTGAACCAGCTGACCGACGGTGAAGTTCTCAAGATCCGCGAAACGATCGACGCGGACTACGTCGTCGAAGGCGACCTGCGCCGCGAAGTCGCGATGAACATCAAGCGCCTGATGGACCTTGGTTGCTACCGCGGCCTGCGTCACCGTAAGGGCCTGCCGGTCCGCGGCCAGCGCACCCACACCAACGCACGCACGCGCAAAGGCCCCGCAAAGGCCATCGCCGGCAAGAAGAAGTAGGATAGACAATGGCGCGCGAAGCAGCTGGCGACAAAGGCCGGGTCAAGAAGCGGGAACGCAAGAACATCGCGTCGGGCGTCGCCCACGTGAATGCGTCCTTCAACAATACCATCATCACCATCACCGACGCGCAGGGCAACACGATCTCGTGGTCGTCCGCCGGCACGATGGGCTTCAAGGGCTCGCGCAAGTCGACGCCTTATGCCGCCCAGGTCGCCGCCGAAGACGCCGGCAAGAAGGCGATGGAACACGGCATGAAGACCATCGAAGTGCTCGTTCACGGTCCGGGTTCGGGCCGCGAGTCCGCGCTGCGCGCCCTGCAAGCTGTGGGCTTCACGGTCACCACCATTCACGACACCACTGCCGTGCCGCATAACGGCTGCCGCCCGCCGAAACGTCGCCGCGTCTAACGACGGGTTCGCTGTTTCGGTCTGGCAATACTGAAGAGGTCCAATCCATGGCGATGTCCGCCGGCTCGGTGAACGACAAGAACTGGAAAGACCTGATCCGCCCCAACCGTCCGGTTGTGGAGCATGATCGGGATGCCCAACGCAAAGCCAAGCTCGTGATCGAGCCGCTCGAGCGTGGCTTCGGCACGACGCTGGGCAACGCTCTCCGTCGCGTTCTCCTGTCCTCGCTCCAGGGCGCGGCGATCACCGGCGTCCAGATCGATGGCGTCGTCCACGAATTCTCCTCGATCCCGGGCGTCCGCGAAGACGTCACCGACATCGTGCTGAACCTGAAGCGCGTCGCGATCCGCATGGTCTCCGACACGCCGAAGCGCATGATGCTCAAGGCTTCTGGCGCTGGCCCGGTTCGCGCTGGCCAGAT
>CALRWU020000453.1:0-3373 GCA_943371945.1 Azorhizobium sp. AG788 | reverse complement strand
CCACGGCCTGTGGGACTACGACATGCCGGCCGCGCCGATCCTTCATGACATCCGCAAGGACGGGAAGACGATCAAGGCGCTCACCTTGCTGACCAAGCAGGGGCTGACCTTCGTGTTCGACCGCAAGACTGGCGAGCCGGTGTGGCCGATCGAGGAGCGTCCCGTTCCGAAGTCGCCGATCCCGGGCGAGCACGCATCGCCGACCCAGCCCTTCCCGACCCTGCCCGAGCCCTTCCTGCGGCTCGGCTACAGCGAAGACGACCTGATCGACTTCACGCCAGCGCTGCGCGAGGCAGGCAAGAAAATCGCCTCGGAATATACCAAGGGTGAAATCTACACCGCGCCGACCGAGATCACGCCGACGAACAAGGGCACGTGGATCTTCCCGGGCACCGGCGGCGGGCCGAACTGGAATGGCGCGGCGGTCGATCCCGACACGCACATCATGTACACGCCCCTGCGCCTGAAACCGCAATTCGCCGGGATCAAACGCGGCGACCCCAAGACGACCAACATGGACTATTACGGCGGTGGAGGCGGGGCTCCGATCAACGGGCCGCAAGGCCTGCCGATCCTGAAACCGCCCTACTCTGTTCTCGTCGCGACGGACATGAACACGGGCAAACACCTGTGGCGCATTCCGATTGGTGAGGCGGATGATTTCGTCAAAAACAATCCAGCGCTGAAGGGCCTCAATCTCGACTTCGCCAAGATGGGCAAGTTCGATGTCCGGCCATCGCCCCTGCTGACGAAGGAGCTGCTGTTCCTCGGCGAGTCGGGAAACATCGGCGGTGGTTCGGGTGGCCCCATGTTCCGGGCTTACGACAAGCGCGATGGCAAGGTGGTGTGGGAGGCCAAGATGCCCACGCTCGTGACGGGCGCGCCGATGACCTACGAGATCAACGGTCGGCAATACATCGTGCTGGCTGTCTCCAAGCGCGGCGAACCGGCGGAGCTGGTGGCGCTGACGCTGGACGGTGCGAGCGAGAATGGCGCGGCGCCTGCGGGCGGCGTGCCGCTGGCTGCGGCGCCCGCGTCGATCAAGGCGGCTGCGCAGGCGGTGTCGGCAACGCCGGAGGAACTGGCGCTCGGCAAGGCGAAGTTCGACGTCACATGCGCTGCCTGTCATGGTCCGAATGGCGCTGGGCTGCAGGGCAGCAGCGCACCGCCGCTGACCAACCGGACGGACTACGCCAACATCAGCCGCGTCATCACGGGCGGACAGGGCGAGATGCCGTCACTGGCGGCGATGCTGCAGCCGGCCGAGATCGAGGCAATCTCCAAGTATGTCGTCAAATCGCTCGGACCGCAGGCCCGGCCGCCCGGCGGACGGCCACCTGTCGAGGACTGAGACGCCAAAACCCTTGATAACATTGGCTATCAAGGCTGGTTGCCCTTGTCGGGCGAGGCGCCTATAAGGGCGCTCCTGAATTGGCGGAGCGTGGCGCAGCCCGGTTAGCGCACTAGTCTGGGGGACTAGGGGTCGTGGGTTCGAATCCCGCCGCTCCGACCATTTCAGAACTCGCCAAGTTAGCAGCTATTGGCCAGAGTTGGAGTTTCGGGCGGTTAGCTCAGATGGTAGAGCGCCTGCTTTACACGCAGGATGTCGGCGGTTCGATCCCGTCACCGCCCACCAGCCTGCGTGCCTACCCGACGCGCCGCGCGCTTCGGCCGGCAGGCCAGGTCACTAAGCTGCTCTTACCGTGTCGAGACGGATCTTCAGGTTGGTGAGGTCGGCCAGCAGGGATTCCAGCCGCGATTTGGCGGTGGATGACCCGGACATATCAACCGCACGGAATTCGCCGCGCTCAACTGCATCGCGAACAGCGTCCTGCAGATCACGCACTGAAGCGCCGGTTTCAGCCGGGATGGTCATCTCATCGGCCCCATCTTCGCTGACCTCAGCCGCCCCCGGCTCTCCGTCGAGCGCCTTGATCGCGCCGCGAATGGTCAGTCCCTGGACGTGCAGCAGATTCTGCAGGTGGCGCAACAACTCCATGTCTTCAGGACGATAATAGCGGCGGCCGTCAGCGCGCTTCATCGGGCGCAGGTTGTCGAACTTGGTTTCCCAGAAACGCAGCACGTGGGTCTTGAGGCCGAGTTCCGTCGCAGCCTCGCCGATGGTGCGGAAGGCTTCCGCACTCTTGGCGTAGATATCCGCGGATGCGGCTTCTGCAGACTCGAGGGCAGAGTCCGACTCCGACGCCACAACTGCCTGCGAAAGGGAGGTCATCAGTCTCTCCGGGAGATCATCGCTGCTTCGACCCTCTGCCGCAGCAGCGGCGAAGGCTTGAATGAAACCACCCGTCTCGCGGAAATCGGGGCCTCTTCTCCGGTCTTGGGATTTCGACCGACGCGGGCATTCTTCCGCCGAACCACAAAGTTGCCGAAGCGCGCGAACTTCACGTCCTCATCGCGCTCCAGTTCCGAGCACACCAGTTCGAGCACACGCTCGAGGAAGTTGCTCGAATCCTGCTTCGACAGACCGACCTTTGCGACAAGGCGATCGACGATATCTGCGCGCGTCAGTGTGTTCTCGGGCACCCCAGACTCTCCGATACGAGAGGGGAGCCTACCGCCACCCCCAATGGATGTTAAGGCCCCCTCGGTCAAATCTCGAACAATTTCATCCGTTTACGTGTTGTTAGGCAATGGCAAATCGCGAAATAATTTCGTGACTGTCAGGGAACTTTCGGCGGTACACGCGCGCAAGCCCGCGGTCGGACCGGCTGAGCCGTCCGGGATGCTGTGGCCCCCTCCCTACGCCAGAGGCTTCGGGAGGCGGGTGGGTCTCCGAAACGATGGAGGGCCCGGGGAAGCGGACCTGACGGTCCGCTTCCAGAAGACGGTGGAGTTGCGTTATGGGCTGCAGGCCATATGCGATGGGCGAAATCGCACCCGCGCACTGCGGACTGGACCGGACAGACATGAAGCCTCGGGAGTTGATCGGGACGGCGAAGGTGCCCGGGGGCGTCGAGCTGCGGCTGTTCAGGCATGGCGACGACCACGTCATCATGGTGGACGGCAATGAGTTGATGAGCAGCCGCGTTGGCGGGTCGGAGGAAGCGCTGGCGCTGATGGCGTGCGAGCGGTTGCGGAAGGGCGTTGAGCCGCATCTGCTGATCGGCGGCTATGGCATGGGGTTCACGCTGCGCGCGGCGCTGGGTGTGATCGGGCCGGGCGGGCGCGCGACGGTAGCCGAGCTGGTCCCGGAGATCATCGACTGGGCGCGCGGGCCGATGGCGGCGCTGACGGCGGGGTGCCTCGACGATCCGCGGGTGCGGCTGGTGATGGGCGATGTTGCGGCGGAGATCAGCGCGGGGACGAAGCGCTATGACGCGATCCTACTCGACGTGGACAATGGGCCGTCGGG
>CALRWU020000452.1:0-3377 GCA_943371945.1 Azorhizobium sp. AG788 | reverse complement strand
CTGCCCGATGCAGTTGTTGATCTTGTGCGCGCCCGTGTGATTCAGCTCGTCGCGCTTGAGATAGATTTTCGCGCCGCCGAAATGCTTGGTCAGCCGCTCGGCGTAATACAGCGGGCTGGGCCGGCCGACATAATGCTCCAGCAGCCAGTCGAACTCCGCCTGGAAGGTCGGATCCGCCTTGGCGCGCGCATATTCCTGCTCGAGATCGAGCACGAGCGGCATCAGCGTCTCGGCGACATAGCGCCCGCCAAATTCCCCAAAGCGGCCATTGGCATCCGGCCATTGCGACCAAGTGTTCGGGAGAGCTGCCATAACGATATCCTCGGTTGGGAGCGTCCTTTACGCCGCCCGAACCGCCACAGCAATCCGCTACCCCGGGCCTCGCCGGCGGGGCAAAACGAAAACGCGCGCCCCGCAAGGGACGCGCGCCGCGTATCAGACCTGAGGGCTACTCTTCGTCTTCGTCCTCGTCTTCTTCTTCGTCCTCATCTTCGTCGCCGTCTTCTTCATCCTCGTCGCCGTCCTCATCCTCGTCCTCGTCGCCCTCTTCCTCCTCGTCCTCGTCAGCAGCGAGCAAGGGAGCGGCGTGAAGCATGGCGTACAGCGCGTCGAGATCATGCTCAGTCGGGGTAGCGTCCAGAAGTCGAGCCATGTGACATCCTCTTTTTTGCGAATCTTGGCCGAGCGAAACGACAGCCGTGTGAATCCCCACGCCGCCGGCAGAACGAGATCAAGCTAGAGCACACGTTGCCGGAGAAAAGGTAAACCGCCAGTCGACTGTTCTTCCCGGTGGGGGGCCATAGATCATGGCATCTGGCGGCCCCTCGCCGCAGACGGGGCAGACACACATGCGCTATCTCGACCTCAGCTCCTGGCAGGGCGTCCTGCTCTCGATCCTCGGCATCGCCGTCGTCGCCCTGATCGGGGTCGGCATCCGCGTCCTGATGATGCTCACCCTTCAGCAGCGCCAGCAACGCATGAACCGTCAGATCAACGAACGCCTGCGCACGCTGATCGCGGCCTACAAGACGCTCGGCGGCTCCTTCACCGGCGAACTCGCCGTCGATCCCGCGCATCTGCGCGACCTTAACAGGCAGGCGAAGGAGGCGGGCCTCGAACTCACCGGCGGCTCCGATCGCGTCCGCCGCATCCGCGACGCCGTGGAAGCGGCCCTCTCCGACATCATACTGCTCGGCACGGAAGAGCACGTCCGCCTCGCCGGCCAGGCCGCGCGCGACATGGCCGCTGGCCGCCCGATCCATACGGCAGACCTTGTCGTCTCGCTCCGCAATTTCATCCGCAAAGCGCTCGACCTCGACGCCATCCCGGCCGATGTGTTGATCCCGCTGCAAGGCCCCGCCCGCCAGCAGGGCGGCTCATCGAAAGGCAAAGGCGACAGCGAAAAATCCGGCGGCGGCGGTGGCGGCATGAGCGGCGGAACGGGTGGTGAAATGGGCGGAGGCGTCGCGGACGACGCCTGAGCCGCAGCGGGGTTAGCCAGCCAGACGTCGCCTCATGTTTTCCATTACGGAACGCAACGCTTCGGATCCGATCACGTGACTACCATGCGCGTCTTCCCACGCTGCGAGAAAGGCATGCCCGTCAAACGTGAAACTACGCGGTGACGTCTCATCATCCGGCCGTACCGGCATCAGCCGAACGTCCAGCGATTGAGCACAATCGCTGCAGAAATCCTCGAACGAAAACTCGCTTCTGTAGTCCTGCGTTTCGATCCGCAATCTACCATCGTTGGTCGACGTCAACTTCGTCACGATCGCCATGACACCCGCTCACCCCCCAAGAATCCTAACCCGCCGCCTTCGCCGCCTCAATGAACGCGCGCACCTTCGCGTGGTCCTTGACGCCATGGCGCGCCTCGACGCCGGACGACACATCGACCGCCGCAGCGCCCGACTTCGCGATCGCCTCGGCGACATTCTCCGCCGTCAGCCCGCCCGAGAGCGTCCAGTCCTCGTGATCGTGCACGCGGAAGCCCTTGAGGATCGACCAGTCGAAGGACGCGCCATGGCCCCCCTCGCGGGTCGCGCCCGCCGGCGGCTTGGCGTCGAACAGGAACGCGTCGGCGCCGACAAAATCCTTCGCCTCATCGAGATCGCGCGGCCGGGAAATGCCCATCGCCTTGATCACCGGAACCAGCTGATGCCGGCGCGCAAAATGCGCCACCTGCCCCGGGGTTTCCTTGCCGTGCAGCTGCACCGCGCCGATCTCTGGCGTCTCGTCGACCAGCTTGTTGAGCCACGGCACAGCCAGCGTCGCCACCACCCACGGCTCGACGCCCAGCTCCGCAGCCTTCAGGATCAACGCCTGCGCGGCATCGAAATCGACATAGCGGGGGCTCGTCTCGACCACGACGAAACCGACCATGTCGGCGCCCGCCTCGACCGCCTGGGCCAGGTCTGATTCGTTGGTGATGCCGCAGATTTTTACGCTGATCATGGTCGCCCGCCTGGCGCAGCCCTCTGAATTTGCAGCGTTTTCAGGAGCCCAGAAAAGCAGAAAGGGCGGCGCTCAGGCCGCCCCTTCCGTACGCTACGAACTCTACTGGTTAGCCGGATACCTCAGCGCCCTTTGGCGAGCAAGTCCCGGATTTCCGTGAGCAGTTTCTCTTCAGTCGATGGCACCGGCGGCGCTGGGGGCGCGGCGGCTTCCTTCCTCTTCAGCTGGTTCATGCCCTTGATGACCATGAACATCGTGAAAGCGACGATCAGGAAGGTGATGACCAGGTTGATGAACTTGCCATAGTTGATCGTGACGGCCGGGATCTCCTTGCCATCAGGTCCGAGTGCTGCGGCCTTGAGCTGATAGCTCAGGTCGGAGAAATCCATGCCGCCTGTGATCAGGCCGATGATCGGCATGATGATGTCGGCCACCAGCGAGGTGACGATAGCGCCGAACGCCGCGCCGATGATGACGCCGACCGCAAGGTCGACGACGTTTCCGCGCATCGCGAATTCACGAAATTCCTTGAACACAAGAGTCCCCTATTCCGTCCGACGCCCGATTGTACGCCTGCCTCTACATCGCACACGCCCCGGAACTGCTCCAGCATCAATCCGGAAGGGCGGCTATTCCTTGACCCAGCGTCCGCCCAATTTGGGTGTGCGAGTCCGGTCTCTAGTCCCGGTCTTCCGGGTCATGGCCGTTGTTGAGCCGCGAGCGCAGTTCCTTGCCGGCCTTGAAGAACGGCACGTGCTTGGCGTCCACCGACACGGAATTGCCTGTGCGCGGGTTGCGCCCGGTGCGCGCATCGCGCTTGCGAACGGAGAACGCGCCGAAACCGCGCAATTCCACCCGGTCGCCGCGCTCCAGCGCGCCAGCGATCTCGTCAAAGATCACATCGACGATACGTTCAACCT
>CALRWU020000451.1:0-3387 GCA_943371945.1 Azorhizobium sp. AG788 | reverse complement strand
AATGAGGGAGACGCCACCTACCCCAACCTGGAAATCGTCCAGGTCCTCGAACAGGACAATCCCAGCACCCGCGAACAGGGCTCGGATCGGCCTGGCCGCACGCATTCCTCGGTTGGAAGCGCCCGCAGCGCCATGCAGGAAACAAACTGGCACAAGCTGGAGAAGCACCGCTTCGCCAAGGATATCGCCGACGCGCTTTATTCTGCCGCTCACAGCGGCCGCTACGACAAGCTGGTGATCGCTGCCCCCCCCGATGATCTTGGGGGACCTGCGCAAGGCGATGCACAAGGAAGTCTCCGACAAGGTGGTGGCCGAAGTCCCCAAGAATCTCACCAACATGCCGCCTCACGAGATCGAGAAGATTCTCGCCGGCGCCCCCAGCAATGGAGCTGCGCAATGACACGTACCCAGCAGTCGTCGGATCAGGTCCGCGCCGTCGATCTCGAAATGGGCGGCGATGACGACACCCCCGGAATCTCTCAGGAACTGACCGCCGACGACATCGACGATATTGCGTTCGACACCAGCATCAGCGTCGAGGAACGCAAGGAAGACCTGATGAATCTCCTGGCCGAAATCCGCGCGCGTAGAACGGGCGATCTGATGGGCGATATGGCTCAAGTCGCCTCGCACCTCGAAGATCGCATTGCCACGTTGTCCGAGCCGCAGGACATCGACGCGCTGGCTGGCTCCATCGGAATGGACGCAGACGTTCGCAGCGATGATGACGATCCGGCGGACCATATCGATGACGAAGACGAAGACCTCCGGATAGAAGACCTCGCGCCCAAGCAGATCTAGTCAGAGGCGCAACGGGTCATGGACGTGTAGTTTGCCTCATTGCATAGTCTGGCCAAACGCGGCGGGAGGCCCGATTGTCAGACAGTTTCATCACGACCGAGATAACGGGTCGCACCGCAATCGTTCACTTCGATCGCGGCGACAAGGCCAACGCGCTTTCTGCTGAAGCCCTGCGCCAGCTCACCGAAACTGCACGAAGCTTCCATGCGCGACCGGACATCTCCGCCGTTATCCTGACCGGCAATGCGCGCAATTTCAGCCTCGGCGCAGATCTCAAGGATCCGGCTCGCACGGAGCAACGCGGGCAAGGTCTGTCGCAAAGGCGTCTGTCGCTGCGGGCCGGGCCAGAGGCGTGCGAAGCCTGGGAGAAGATCGACGCCCTCACCATCATGGCCATCGAAGGCTGGTGCGTCGGCGGCGGCGCGGCCCTTGCCGTCGCTTGCGACCTCCGCGTGATGGGACGCTCCGCGAAGATCTACGTGCCGGAAGTCGCGCGTGGCATGAACATGAGCTGGGGCTCGATACCGCGTATCACTGCCTTGGTCGGCCCGGCACGCGCCAAACGCCTGGCAGCTCTCTGCGAGAAGGTCGACGCCGAAACGGCCCTCGCCTGGGGTCTTGCCGACGCCGTCGCTGATGATGGAAGCGCCCTCACCCGCGCCATGGACTTTGCGACCAGCGCCGCGGCTCTGCCGCCCACCGCTCTCAAGATGGTCAAGCGAGACGTCAACATCGCCGCCCTCGCTCTCAGCCAAGCCACCGCCCACCGCGACCTCGAGGCCTTCGCCCTGATGGAACAGTCCGAAGACTTCGCGGAGGGCGTCTCGTCCTTCCTCGAAGGCCGCGATCCGGAATTTACGGGCGACTGAGTGCGGCCAATTTAGGCGCCTCTCACTCCGGCTTGTGACAGACGGCCTCGAGCGTTGACGGTAACGTCGCTAGTCCGCCCTGCCGAAGACCATTGGGGCAAAGCCCTCGGGGGGCTGCGTACGCGGCATTTCACCGAACTCCAGCCCGGTCAGGCCCCGGCGTTCGTACTCTTGCTTGAATGCAGGCGAGACATAACACCTGCTGGATAGCCCGAACCTCCCGCCCTTGTATTCTGCACCATCGCGATTGTGATAAAGGACCTGAAACATCATGGGGAGCGGAGCATCCCACGCATAGAGGTGCGTCCCCCGCACCCAGGAGATGGTGCTTCCATTCCACTCGACGTCCAGCGAATTCGCGGCGTCAAAGATATCACACACTGCCGCTGCGTAGACGAGTTTGAAGGCCTTGCCACCCCGTTCGACATGGACGTTGTGGGCGACCCGGCATCCGCTCGCCTGCAGGGCCGGCAACCAGTCCCACGCCTTCTCCGGCATCGTCCAGATGGCAATATCTGCCTCGTTCACATCAGGGCACTGGTCGCTTGAGCCATGCTCGTAGGCACCGTTCCAAGCCTCCAGCATGTGAGACCCATTCTCGAACTGGTCCGGCGTGATAAAGGTCGTGTTCCAGTAATTCTTGTCCAGGGCCATCGGCCTCCGCAGAGTGAACTCCGCGATCGGATTCATGCTCTCCTGTATGCCGTAGATCTTCTCCATGCGACGCCTCTCACTCCGGCTTGTGACAGACGGCCTCGATATTGTTGCCGTCGGGGTCGATCACAAACGCCCCGTAATAGTGTTCATGATAGTGAGGCCGCAAACCCGGCGCGCCATTGTCCTTCCCGCCAGCCGCCATCGCTGCCGCGTAGAACCCATCGACCTCCGCGCGCGACTGCGCGGTCAACGCGACGTGGCGCCCCTTCCCCGGATCATCGCCCGTATGCAGCCAGAACACCGGACGCTCGCGCCCATATCCAACCACTGTCAGTCCGCCCGTGAACTGCTCCGGCACCGTATGCAGCAACCCGCCGCCCATCGCCCCGAACGCCGCGTCATAGAACGCCTTCGACTTCGCGAAGTTCGTTACTTCAACGCCGGTATGATCGATCATCGTGCTCCTCCCTGCAGCCGTGCGAGCCTGCACGTCAGAGGAAAAGCGGACAAGCTAGATTAGCGTGATCAGTTCGCCGCGCTCACCGTGCTCGCGATGAACCCACCGCCGAGCACGCTCCGCCCGTCGGGCGCCGCGTAGAGCACGCAGGCCTGACCCGGCGCCACGCCTTCTTCCGGCGTGTCAAACACAAAGCCCGGCGCGCCATCCACCAGCGCCATCCGCCCCGGCACAGGCGCCCGCGTCGAGCGCACGCGCGCCAGCGCCTGCACGCCCGCCGCACAGGCATCCGCCAGAGAGCCTTCGCCGAGCCAGTTGCTCTCGCCGATCACCAGCGCCGACGTCAGCAGCGCCTCGCGCGGTCCCACGATCACCCGGCGATTGGGCGCATCGATCTTCGTCACGAACAGCGGCTCGCCCGTCGCCACGCCCAGCCCGCGACGCTGACCGATCGTGTAGCGGATGACGCCGTCATGCTGGCCCATCACACGCCCATCCATGTGCACAATGTCGCCCGGCGCCGACGCACCCGGGCGCAGCTTCTGCACGATGTCCGAATACTTGCCCGCCGGCACGAAACAGATGTCCTGGCTGTCCGGCTTG
>CALRWU020000450.1:0-3419 GCA_943371945.1 Azorhizobium sp. AG788 | reverse complement strand
CGCTCGCGCCGCCATGGCCCGACATCTGGATCGCGGCAGGGCGCCGCTCGATTCCGTACTCGCGCGTCATGCGGAAACTCTCGTCCGGCAAGACATTCGTGGTGCAGACGCAAAACCCTCGCGTGCCCCTCTCAGCGTTCGACCTTGTCATTCCGCCCGAGCATGATGGCGTCAAAGGACCGAACGTCTTCCCGATCGTCGGCCCGCCCGTCTGGTTCGCGCAGCAACGCATGGCCGACACGCAGGCGCGCTTTGCTCATCTCAGGAACGTTCCCGGCCAGAAGGTACTTGTCTCCATCGGCGGCAATTCCAAGAACCACAAAATGACCGAGGCCAACGTCGCCCAGATCGAGGCCGCGATGCAGCGCCTCGCTCAGGGGCGCCAGTTCTGGATCACTGTCTCGCGCCGCACACCGGAACACGCCCGCGTCCGCTTCCGCCGCCTCGCCGCTACGCTGAACGCCGTGTTCTGGGAAAACGAGGAACGCGATGGCCCCAACCCGTATGTGGCGTTTCTCTCCATGTGCGACGCCGCGATGGTCACCTGCGAGAGCGCTAACATGATCGCGGACCCGGCCTTCTTCGGCAAACCCGTCCACCTCCTGAAACTGGACGGCGGTTCCCCCCGTTTCGACAGGCTCCACCAGGGCTTCATCGACCGCCGCGCCGCCAACTGGTTCACTGGCAGCCTGCCAAGCTGGACCTACACACCCCTCCGTGAAGCCGCCCGCGCCGCCGATGAAATCGTCCGCCAGGTGCTGAAGCGGCATCCGGCGCCCTAGAAAAACTCAACTGACCCAATGGGATCCGCCCGCGCCCTTTTCCGGCCCGCTGCGCATCCCCAGAATATCAGCACCAGCGCGCCATGACCCATTCCGCGCGCGGGAATGGCCAGTTAGGAAGGGCCATAGACAGGACCGACCCATGACCACGCCGCGCCATTCTCAGATCATCATCCTCGGCTCAGGCCCCGCCGGCTACACCGCCGCGATCTACGCCGCGCGCGCCTTGCGCAAGCCGCTCCTGATCGCGGGCATCCAGCCGGGCGGACAGCTGACGATCACCACAGACGTGGAAAACTATCCCGGCTTCGCCGATGTCATTCAGGGCCCCTGGCTGATGGATCAGATGCGGGCGCAGGCGATTCACGTGGGCACAGAGATGGTCGAAGACCACATCATCTCGGCCGACCTGCAGAACCGCCCCTTCACGCTGAAGGGCGATAGCGGCCAGACATACACCTGTGATGTGCTCGTCATCTGCACCGGCGCCCAAGCCAAGTGGCTCGGCCTCGAGAGCGAGTCGAAGTTCAAGGGCTTTGGCGTCTCAGCCTGCGCCACGTGCGATGCGTTCTTCTACAAGCAAAAGGAAGTCATCGTTGTCGGCGGCGGCAATACTGCGGTGGAAGAAGCGCTGCACCTCACGCACTTCGCCTCCAAGGTGACCGTCGTTCACCGCCGCGATCATTTCCGCGCAGAGAAAATCCTGCAGGATCGGCTGTTCCGGAACCCGAAGGTCAACGTCCTGTGGGACACGGAACTCGTCGATGTGATCGGCCAGGAAGGCCCGCTCAGCGTCACGAAGGCGAAGCTGCATAATCTCAAGACTGGCGCGATCACTGAACAGCCCGTCCATGGCATCTTCATCGCGATCGGCCATGCGCCGCAGACTGATCTGTTCACCGGGCAGCTCGACCTGAAAGCCGGCGGCTACATCAAGACCACCCCCGGCTCCACCTCCACCTCCATCCCCGGCGTCTTCGCCGCCGGCGACGTCGCCGACGACGTCTTCCGCCAAGCGGTAACCGCAGCAGGCCTCGGCTGCATGGCTGCGCTGGAAGCTGAAAAATATCTGGAAGGCATGCCGCATCAGGCTAAGCTCGCCGCCGAGTAGTTTCGGAGACGGCAATGGTTTGGCGCTTGGCTGCAGCGATGCTCATGGCAGGCGCGCTCTTTGCGCCCGCTGCCATGGCGCAATCGGACCGCAAATGCGCGGACGCAGAGTTCGACTCGCACTCCGTGCCGCTTGACGATACCGGGCCCTTCGCAGGCGCAAGCGTCAAGGCAACCTTTGCCCGCTTGCCCAGCGGCGCCAACTGCCGGGTCATCAGTTTCTACCGGCTGGAAGCCAAGCCGCCCGAAGCAAAGACAAATGCCGAGCGTCGCAAAATCCAGCAGGAGTATGCGACAAAGAAAGCGCCGCCCTATTTCGCCGCCCGCTATGTCGACGACAAGCGCGGGGCTCCCTTCAAGGAGCAATGGACCGATCAGGATCGCTGCCCGGCCCTTGTGACTGCGCTTGAGACGCTTGAACCTATCCTCGCGCCAAGACTAACCGGCGATGGCCCTTATCGCGATATGTCCACCAGCATCACCGATCAGCCTAACATGCGTTTCTGGCTGGCCGGACAGATCTACCCACACACTAACGCCGACTACACGATGGACCTCACGCTCGATGGCGGCGCGGGCGGCCCGTTCGGCGTCTGGCTGACCGACACCTTCAAGGCGCTCGACGCCTGCTGGAGCCCTGATCCCCCGGTGATCGAATGAGCGACGCTTACGCCCGCTGGATCGCCACTCTCCGCCCCTCCGGCATCGAAGTCATCGACGGCCTTCACCGCGCCCTGCCCGGCAAGCTGGACGCGGCCGAAGTGAAGCTCGGCGAGCCCGTCCGCTTCGGCGGCTATGGCGAAGACCGCAGCCTCTACACGCAGACGCTGTTCGCTCCCGAGGGGGACGAGCCCCGCACCGTGCATCTCGGCATCGACGTCTTCGCTCCCGCGGGCGCGGCGGTTTACACCCCGCTGAGCGGACGCGTGCATTCCTCGCGCATCAACGACAATCCCGGCGACTACGGCCCCACCATCATTCTCGAGCATACGCCCATCGCGGGCCTCACCTTCCACACGCTCTACGGCCACCTCGATCGCGACAGCCTGAAGGGCCTCAAGCCCGGCACGGCGTTCATGGCGGGCGAGAAGATCGCTGAGCTGGGCACGAAGCGCGAGAATGGCGGCTGGCCGCCGCACCTCCACTTCCAGATCATCCTCGAGATCGGCAACGCCAAGGGGGACTACCCCGGCGTCTGCAAACGTAGCGAGCGCGACCACTGGCTATCGATCTGTCCCGATCCCGGCCCGTTACTCGGTCTGGCGTCGAAATAGGGACAGGCTATTTCGGCAGATGGGCGCGCAGCATCCACGCGGCCTTCTCGCCGACGGCGACGCGTTGTGTCATCAGGTCAGCGGTCGTCTGATCACCGGCTTCCTCGGCGATTTCCAGAGCAGCTGGCGCAGCCTTAACCACGGCCTCGTTGCCTGCCGCAAGATTGGCAAGCATCTCGTCTTCGGAAGGCACGCCGGTGTCGCCCTTGATGGTCGACTTGGCGTCGATGGATTTTCCGAACGGCGCGAAATG
>CALRWU020000449.1:0-3434 GCA_943371945.1 Azorhizobium sp. AG788 | reverse complement strand
TCTTGGCGCGGTTGCGATCATCAGCCGGGAGTGATGACCCCGCAAGACAGCGCAACGGTTGTGCGCCCACTCGCCTAGACCAAATCGATGACGAAGCCGGCGGATGTCGCCACCGCCGCCATAGGCGCGCGCACACACTAGGGGGGTGTGGGTGCTCGTGGAGTTCTGAATGATACGCGACGCCCGGCATCAGGGCGCGGCAATCCGTTTTGTTGCCCGGCTAGACCGCAATCTATAGCACGTCTGCGCGCGGATTAGCCCCCTCGCGCGTGCTGCCACACCCGATTTAGGTGCAACCCCGCTGCTGGATTTCTGGCCCCGACATTTGCGTAAGATTGGCGCGCCGGAGAAGGCGAAGATGGGTACTGGTATTTGACAGTAAGCTGGCGCTGGGGCGGAACGCAACTCGGCGCGCCTTCGTCTTGAGTGCGTTGGCCCGACCTGGTAGTCACGCGAGCAAATCTTCCAAATGGCACGAATACCCCCCGTCTTCGGACAGTCGGCTCAAACATTACCTACGGCCGCACTGGGGCCCACAATTGCCGTTCGTCACTCAAGTGTGGGGATGCCCGAAAATCCTGGGGCAGGTCACCCGCTGGTTGCCTCCAATCTACTCACCTGAGGATACACGAGCGCGTGACGGGCAGACCCCAAGTGGGAGAAGTCGATTCCCGCAGGCGCCATTCTGGTCTAAGGATAACTCTTCAGCAAACTGCAACAATTCGCCTCTAGCCTGAAATCATGTCGTTCGTCCGACGCCTCGTGAGCCTTTGCCTGACGCTTGCTTTTGCAGGCTACGGCCTCATCGCGGCCGCCCCGGCGCACGCCCATGAGCAACACGATAATGCCGGTTACGCGATCCATGCCGTCGCATTGGACGCGGTCGATGATGATCATAATGATCATCACGATGAGGACCACCACGAAGCTCTCGATCATCATGACGATGATCAGGGCAATGACACCGCACCGGCAGAGCAGGGAGGCCTGCATGTCCATGCTGTTGCCTCCTTCACGACCGTCAGCGAGCCCTCGGCAATTCCTGAACTGATCTGCACGGCGGTGGTGAACCGAGCCGAACAGTCAACTGTTCGCGTCTCTGGTCTCTTTATGCCGCTCAAGAAGCCGCCGCGCACCTTCCTCTGATCCAGACAACGCGTCCGCTGCCATGCGGACACTGACGGTTTGCGACAGAGGAGTTCTACGTGTCAGTCCATAATTATGCGGCTCTGTTTGGGGCCGTGTGCGTGGCATGCCTGGCCCCCGGGCAGGCAGCTCACGGCCAGACATCTGCCGGGCGCGCAGAGGTCACCCTTGATGACGCATTTGCCCGCACCCTTGGCGAGACGCCAGTGCTCAAGGCTACGGAAGCCGCGCGCGAATCAGCCGATGCGAGCATTCGGCAGGCCGATCGCGGCCCTAACCCATCGATCGACTTCCTGCTCGAGAATGCCCTTGGAACGGGTCTCTATCAGGGCATAGATCGTACAGAGGCGACCCTCACCTTCAATCAGACGCTTGAATGGGGAGGCGACCGCGAAGCCCGTACACAGCTGGCTGTTCGTCAGGGAGAGCGGATTCGCGCAGGCGGGGACGTCGCCCGCCAGGATCTGCTTCACGACGTCGAGATTGCCTACATCAGCGCGCAGCGGGCGCAGGCCGACCTTCTGGCTGCCCAGGAACGACTTGCGCTCGCTCAGGAAGTGGCGGCGACAGTCGCACGGCGCGTTGAGGCGGCGCGCGACCCGCTGCTTGCTGCTTCCCGTTCGAACACTTTGGTGGCTGAAGCCGAGATCGCGGTTGAGAACGCCCGCCTCACGGATCTCGCCGCACGCGATAACCTTGCACTGTTCTGGAACGGCGCCAGCGAGTTCCAGGTCGACATGTCGACTTTCGATCGCGTGTCTGGTCTTGAGATCGACGGTGCAGCGCTCGCGCCTGAGATAACCGTCTCGCGCGCCGCACAGCAGGAGGCGGAGGCCCGCATCGCGGTTGAGCGTGCAAAATCCATGTTTGATCCGACTGTCTCGGCGGGCTTGCGCTATTTCCGGGATGGGCGCGAAGCGGCCTTCGTGGTCGGCTTCTCAATCCCGCTCGGCGTAAACGACACCAATAGCGCGGCACTTGCGCGGTCCGCGGCGGACAGCTCGCGCGCGCGCCTCGAAACCGAAATCCTCGAGCGCAATCTCGAAAGGAGGGCCGCGTCAGCTCGCTCCCAGATGAACATTGCCGCCCGGGAGATCGCCGCGATCGATGCGCGCCTGATCCCGGCCGCCAAGGAGGCCGTCGAACGCGCACGGGCAGGCTACAATCAGGGCGGCTTCTCGTATCTGGATGTGCTGGACGCGCAGCGCGTCCTTTCAGCGGCGCGGCTTCAGCGCAATTCCGCTCTCGATTCCCATCATCGCGCCCAGGCGGCGCTCAAACGCCTGCTCGGCGGCTATGCCGCCGGTGCCGCTCAGTGAGGTCTGTCATGAACACCTTCAAGATGACCATTCTTGTCGCTGCCGCCGCTTCCGCTCTGATGGCCGGAAGTTGTGGTGAAAAGTCCTCGGGCGCAGAGAATGGTGCGGAGGCCGCTGCAGCATCGGGCGAGTACGAACGCGGGCCACACCGCGGGCGTATGCTTCGCGATGGGCCGTTTGCCATCGAGATGACCATTTTCGAAGATGGCGTTGATCCGGAATTCCACGTCTACGCCTACGAGAACGACAAGCCACTCCCCCCGAACGAGGTCCAGCTCGGCGTGGAACTCCTGAGGCTTGGTAACAAGGTCGACAGGTTCGCGTTTGCGCCACGTGAAGACTACCTCCTCGGGAATGGCGTCGTCACCGAGCCGCACTCCTTCCAGGTGAAGGTGACCGCCACGCGCGGGGGCAAGACATACGAATGGACATACGATTCCTTCGAAGGCCGTACGACCATTGTCCGGGACCAGGCTGATGCAGCGGGCGTCAAGGTAGAGCCGGCCCGTCCAGCCGCGATCGACGAGATCGTGGCGCTTACAGGCCGTGTCGAACTGCAGCCCGAAGGACGGGCAGAAGTCCGCGCCTGGTACCCTGGCCGCATCGTGAGCATGACCCGTTCGATTGGTGACCGGGTCGAGAAGGGGCAGACCCTCGCAACTGTCATGTCCAGTGAAAGCCTCCAGACCTACGCCATTCCAGCGCCGATCAGCGGGGTGATCATGGAGCGCACTGCAACGCCGGGTGATGTGGCCGGAGCTGCGCCACTCTTTGTGATTGCCGATCCACGCAAGCTGCATGCGGAGTTCTTCATCTATCCGCGCGACGCCGAGCGCTTGCGGGCAGGACAACCTGTCACTGTCACCAGCGTCGGTGGTGCGAGCACGCTCAAGGCGAAGATCGAGGTCATACTGCCAACCTCCGATCTGCTCACGCAGACCGTCGTCGCCCACGTTGAGCTTCCTAACC